>CAYNNV010000021.1:0-21051 GCA_964398625.1 uncultured Sangeribacter sp.
AGAAAGGTGAAGGCCGCACTTACAGCAAAGTCATCAAGATGGAGAAATCTCCCAAGACCGGTGCTTACGTTTTCAAAGAGGAGATGGTGCCTAACGATGCTGTACAGGCCGCTCTCAAATAATCCCTCTTTTTTATAGAAGATTAATTCTCAATAATATGAAGGCTGTGTCAAAATCATAATTTGACGCAGCCTTAATGGTTTGGTTAAAAGTAGTGCTTTCAGAAAAGTAATAGAGGGTACTTTCTTGCACAATCATCCGTTAACCCAGTCTTTCATTTTTTCCATAATTGTCGGTTATGAAGAAGACAATCAGAGTTGCAGCAGCTGCTATTATCACAAAGGGAAAGCTCCTTATTGCACAGCGTCCTTATTCCGACTGTTCCTATAAGTCATTGAAATGGGAATTCCCGGGAGGAAAGATAGAAGCCGGTGAAACGGTGACGCAGGCTCTTAAGCGTGAAATAAGAGAGGAACTTGACTGCAATATAGAGATAGAAAAAATGTTGCCGGAAATGGAATATGAATATCCGGACTTTTTTTTGCAAATGACTATATGTATATGCAGTCTAAAAGAAAATGAAGTGCCTCGAGCACTCGAACACAATGCTATTCTGTTCGTCGGCTCTGATGAACTCCGGACGGTGGACTGGGCTCCTGCTGACGCATGCTGCTATCAACGTGTCTTACCCTTTATCCCAAAGCAAGTATAAATAGTACAAAATGTGACCTCTTGTAATTGTTATTATTCTCAATTATTTTACTTATAATAATTACAAAGATCGGAACCTATAAGGGGCCTTTCATCTTCTTTTCAAGAAAGAGCCAATCGATACTCTCTTGGAGTCATACCCATCTGTTTCTTGAAGAACCTAATGAAATGTTGAGGATATTGGAAGCCTAACATCTCGGATACTTGTTTTGCTGATACTCCCGGATCAAGCAGTGCACTTTTAGCATAATTAATCATCCTGAGCCGGATGAATTCCTGTGCCGTCTTTCCTGTTTCAGACTTTACTAAATCTCCGAAATAATTAGGTGAAAGGCATATCTTGTCAGCAAAATATTTCACAGTTGGAATCCCTTCCGTAGCTCCCATTCCTAATTGTAGATAATCATCAATCAAGGCTTCAAAGCGTGCCAGCACGTCATTATTCAATTCTTCGCGTGTCACGAACTGACGCTCATAGAATCTCATGCAATAATTAAGCATGACTTCTATATTAGATATTATAAGCGATTTGGAGAAGCGGTCAATAGGGTGTTGCAGCTCACGCTTTATTTTCTCCATATAGTCTTGAAGAATCAGTCGCTCCTCAGTTGATAAATGTAGAGCTTCATTGGAAGCGTAGGTGAAAAACGAATACTGTCTCATCTTTTGAGCCAGTGATGTGCGGTTAAGAAAATCGGGATGAAACAATAGTCCGATTGCTTCCGGAGCAGGTCCTTCATCCAACCGATGAATTCCTACTGTCTGACCCGGAGCAAAGCTTACAACTGTCTCGTCATCAAAGTCGTAATTGGTTTTTCCGTAGTTGATTTTGCATCCGGTAGTCTTTTTCAGAAATAGAGCATAAAATCCAAAGTGCATACAGTGAGTGGGCTGATGCACGGAATCATCAAAATGTACAATTCCGACCAAGGGATGACGTGTCTCAAAACCGAAATAGCGGTTGTATTGCTCTATGCTGTCTGCCTGATATATATCCATATTCTCCTGCTTTGATAGCGCAAATTTAGTTATTAAATCCCTAATGCTCCAATGTAATAGCTATAATTCCGTAATCCTGGTTCTTCTATCCGTAATTAAGGTATAAAAGTTGAAGCTATAATATTGTAATTTTGCTTTATCAAAATTTTCATACCATGACAGATAAAGAATTTCTAAAATATGCAGCCGAGGGCAATCTTATCGTTGTCGGGAGTGAGACTCATAAAACGATGCACTCAATGAGTCAGCGAGCTTTGTTGATAACCTCCAAAATTAACAGCACATATCATTCTCCTGATAATCTTCGAGACCTTATGTCTGAGCTGATAGGCAAGCCTATTGATGCAGAATTCGGCCTTTTTCCGCCATTCTATACTGATTGCGGACAGAATATCACAATAGGACGACGCACCTTTATCAATATGGGTTGCTCTTTTCAAGATTGGGGTGGAATCTCAATAGGTGATGACTGTCTGATCGGACATAACTGTACCATTTGTACAGTCAATCATTCCAAAGACCCTGACAGGCGCGGAGATATGACATGTCGACAAGTCAAGATAGGCAGTAAGGTGTGGATCGGTGCTAATGTCACCATTCTACCCGGTGTCACTGTAGGCGACGGTGCAATTATCGCTGCGGGAGCTGTGGTGACTAAAGATGTGGAAGCAAATACTATTGTGGGCGGAGTTCCTGCAAAAATAATAAAACATATTTGACACATGAGAATGAAAATTATAGGAGCGGTGGTGGCCATCGCAGCCGGACTTAACGTATATGCCCAAAATCAAAATACTGAAACTATGATGAAGACAGAAAATTTGATTCTCGTTCAAGAATGGGATAAGACTTTTCCCAAGAGTGACAAAGTTGATCATTCAAAGATCACTTTTGTTAATCGTTACGGAATAACCCTTGCAGCTGACCTCTACAAACCTAAGGATAGCTCCGCAAAACTGCCAGCCATTGCTGTCAGCGGTCCTTTCGGTGCCGTGAAAGAACAAGTCTCCGGGCTGTATGCTCAGGAGTTGGCGGAGAATGGTTTTCTTACTATAGCCTTTGATCCGTCTTATACCGGGGAGAGCGGTGGCCAACCGCGATATATCGCATCTCCCGACATCAACACTGAGGACTTCAGTGCCGCAGTTGATTATTTGCTTTCACGCGATGACGTTGAGCCGGAAAAAGTGGGTATTCTTGGAGTATGCGGTTGGGGTGGTATTGCAATTCAAGCCGCTATCAACGATCCTCGCATCAAGGCTACCGTTGCTTCTACCATGTATGATATGACCCGCGTTAACGCCAACGGATATTTCGACAGCGAAAATAGTGCCTCAAGGCGCAATGAAAAGCGCAGAGCCTTAGCTGCTCAGCGTACTGAAGATTATCAAAACGGATTCTACAAACTCGGCGGGGGAGTAGTAGATCCGCTTCCCGACGATGCCCCCCGGTTTGTTAAGGATTATTACGATTACTATAAGACAACAAAAAGAGGCTATCACCCGAGATCGCTTAATTCTAACGGTGGATTCAATACCACATCACCACTTCCGTTTCTCAACTTCAAATTCTTCGAGTATGCTGACGAATTGGAGAACGCCGTGATGATAGTGCATGGCGATAAAGCTCACTCTTTCTATTTCGGCAAAGATGCCTTTGAGATGCTTAAAGGTGATAACAAAGAGTTTGTCGTAATTCCCGGTGCAAGCCATACCGATCTATATGACCGGAAGGACATAATTCCCTTCGATCGCATAATTGATTTCTTCAATAAGAATTTTGGTAGATGAAATCCCGGATAGTAATCCTGACGATTCTTATGGCAATTTCCTTTGCAATATGTGCTTGTACCCGCGAGAGTGAGGCTCCGGTGGTCAATGAAGAAGCCACCGACAATCCTCAACCCGATAACAATCCTGCCGGTTACTCACAGTTCCCACTTTCAGAGGGGAAGAACGGACAAGCTCCGACTATTCGTCTCAGCAGCGGATATGATATGCCCATAGTTGGCCTCGGCACGTACAGCCTGACAGGTGATATATGTGTCAATTCAGTGAAAGCCGCTATTGCTTCCGGATTTCGCAAGATTGACACTGCTCACATGTATGGCAATGAAGTAGAAGTAGGACGTGGTGTCAGAGAATCCGGTGTGCCGCGTGAGGAAATCTTCGTAGCAACCAAGATTTACCCCAACCAATATTCTGATCCCGAAAAAGCTATAGAAGAGTGTATCAACAAGCTCAACATCGGATATGTGGATCTGATGCTTCTTCACCATCCGGGAGTAGACGACGTGCAGGCTTATAAGGCAATGGAAAAATTTGTCAGAGAAGGGAAAATCCGTTCATTGGGTGTATCATGCTATTACATAAAGGAGATAGACGACTTCATCAGGCAGGTGGATATAAAGCCGGTACTTGTTCAAAACGAAGTGCATCCTTATTATCAGGACTTGGATGTAGTAGAGCATATCCAATCGCTCGGTATAGCAGTCGAAGCATGGTATCCACTCGGAGGACGAGGACACCAGAAAGAACTACTCAGCGACCCGGTGCTGACTGAGATAGCTCTTAATCATGGCAAGTCAGTGGCGCAAGTAATACTGCGATGGAATCTGCAACGCGGTGTGGTAGTTATCCCCGGTTCAAGCAATCCGGCTCATTTAGTTGAGAACATCTCGATCTTCGACTTTGAACTCTCCGCAGATGAAATGGCTCGAATCAGAGCACTTAACCGAAACGAAAAGCATGACTGGTATTAACATGTAAAGATAACGATTCCTTAATATTGGCTTGATCGCTAATCACACGGCGGTCAAGTCAATTAATTATATCTCAATCATATCGGGGCGAAACGTGAAAATATCTCATGCTAATTACCAATCCGAATATGATTACCAAAAACTTCAAATTTAAATATTCTTGCTCAAGAAGGCTCTCCTCAATTTCAAAACTCACAATGCAATTTAGTTGATATTGTGTCAATGAGTATTTACTTTATTAACTTGAATATTATAAGTCCAACGTATAAAATAGCAACTCCAATTCCTACGCCTATTAGAAAATCCGGCATATTTAAGCAAATGCCGCCTATTAACATTACAGCTATTCCGCCCCAATAATATTTAATCTTTTGGATAGGATATAGTAATAGTTTCTTCATATTCCTATGTTTCAATATATTAAATGCAAAGTTACAAAAATAATTTCAATGATTGTTATTCCTTCACTATATTAGCCTCGCAGGAGGAATATCATCATAAGCAGTTACAGGCAAATTCTTGTGATAACGATGTTATTGATACCCTCTTCATCGGCTGCCAAAGTTTTCGTACTGAAATCCTTTCAACTTTCTATATAAGACGCTCGATCTCATTACTATGAAAAGACCATATTTTTGTCTTCCCGGTTTATATTTTAAGTTGATTTAAATAAATAATTTGTTTAACTTTGCCTTATCGTTAAATATGCTTACGTGATTAACTTATCTGAATATGAGATACTGGTATTTCCCACTCAAACTTCAATACTTCGATTTCGTGAAATGTCTGTATGATCATGATTCATTTGACTTGAGAATGTTCTCCAACTACAAATTTAAAATTGGCGATATTTTATTCATCTATAGTGGCGAACCTCACAGCCAATTCCTTTATCTGATGGGAGTTGTTAAGACCAATATCCCTTTTGAAAAAGCGGAAGTTTATAACGAATTGCGACCGCAACCAATAAAATCTACAGTCAATAACTGGATGCGATTACAACTGCTTAAATCTGTCCCAATCGGCACGAAGTCGTTGCAGTCAGCACAATTCAGCAAACTCGGCTACCGATTAATTAAGTACCCAAAACTTATCAAAGATAAAGGCGTACTTCAGTATCTTTATGATGAATTTGATCGTCACAGTTGCGATTAAGATTTGAGATTATATGGTTTACACAATAAAATCAAAGACAAAATGACAGGGTTGCAAGATTTCAATGGCGGTGTGATAGTATCCTGAAATTTAGTGACTTTGCAATAAATATTTCATAATATAACAAAGAATGTGATATGAAGATAATTTCTTGGAACGTAAATGGATTGCAGGCAAGGCTTGACACAGTAAATCGGTTGGCAGCCGAATTACAGCCCGAACTTATGTGTTTTCAGAAAGCACGCAGCAATGGGGCTTTTTTTACTAAGATACCCGGATATCTGGGTTGGTTAGGCATGATCGGGAATTGTCTATTCGGAGGAGTAAGCACTTTTATAAGCAAACAGTTTCCCATTTATTTTGAGGCACAGCGAAATGATATGCCAAAGTGGCTTGTGGAAACAGGCTGTCTGAATGTTATCCGCTTCGATGAGTTTATTCTCGTCAATGCCTATTTCCCATATACGGACTTAGATAACGAGCAGTTTGTCAAAGACCGTCAGCGTTGGGATTACGAATTTCACGACTACCTTGTTAAGTTGACATCTGAGAAACCGGTTATTCTTTGTGGTGACCTTAATATTGTTGCGCAGGATATTGACGCTTGGGATGGTGTGTCAGTACAAAACAAGGGGTGCTATACAGAGTGGGAGCACCGCAATTTCAACTCTCTTATTGAGCAAACCGGTCTCATCGATACCTACCGCTATCTGCATCCCGAAGGTAGAGATTACTCATATTTCTTTCAGAACCGTTCAGAATATCGTCTTGCCAATCAGGGTTTTCGAATAGATTATTGCTTGATAAGCAAGGAGTTAATTCCATATCTAAAGAAATCAGAAATACTCACCGATATTACCGACACTACAAATAGCCCACTCCTTATCGAATTAGATTTGTAGAGGAGTTGCGTCTGCGCAGCCGCGCTGTCGTGAACAGAACCTCTCTCCGCAGTCCGGCGTCAATCGAATAAGAAAATTTCGGGTTCAACGGCTCTTTGAGAGGCTTGTTATTCTTTGACAGAATTTATTCACGGTCAAGAAATCAATTCGGCGAAAGAATAAGTCATGCGAGCTCGAGATTTTCTGACAGTAATAATACAAATAAAGCCGGTATGATGAGTTGTTGTCATCACACCGGCTTGGCTGTTTAAATCTATATGTTGACTTTCTTAATGAAAAGGATTATTTAAGGGCAGTCATAGGTTTGCTCATATCTGCTTCAGTCCAAGGCAATACATTGACTGTAAACTTAATAGGATCACCTAATACGGGCTTGCCCGGAGTCGGATCATCGGGGTCTACATTACCGGCACCTCTACTGAAGTCAAGCGTGTAAACATATTTCTTACCGGCTTCCCAGTTATCGCCGATTGGAATTGAAGCCCATGCGTATTGGCGTTTTTGATTGGTGTTCGGATCAATCTGATTATCACTGGGGAAAGGATAAACCTGTGCACCATCGGCCGTAGTAATCTGGACATAAACAGAGAGATAAGCTTCACGTGCTACGTTGTCGGGGTCTCCGGTAGGTGACCATGGCGTCAGCTTTTGCGGTATAAACATAGCATTGCCTGAGGGACCCATGATCGATACAGCATTGGGAGTAAGGGTAACAGGAGTACATGAAGAAGTGTAGACTGCTGTTTCATGCCAGTCATCCAATGTCCAGGTGTTGGTGGTAAAGTCAAAAGTACCTGTAGTCTGAGGACGACCGATACGTACACCGGCTACCTTGAATATATAGTTCTTGTTATCTGCCTTTGCTCTGACTTCAATCTGTGAAAGACGGTGTCCGAAAGTTAACTCCAGACCGGCAGCTTCATTAACAGACTTCTTACCTGTACCATTAGCTGTGATAAAGTCAACCTGATCTGCAATATTTTCTGCTACTGTAAAGCTTTCAAGTTTCTTCTCGTCAGGACTGATAACTACATCGGCACCAAGCTCGTCCATGGAAGGCGCATACGCATAGAAATTAAGTTCTGTATCATCCCCGGGCCAATAGTAAGGCGATACGGAATTAAAGAAGCCGTCTGAACCCTTAGCATAATTTATATTACTAAAGAAGGGAGATTCGCCCATGAGAGCTGTCACATAGAATGATGACAAGTTGTCATTGGTGGTCTCGGAAGCACGTGTCTGCACCCCCATAGCGGGACGGAAACTGATTGCGCTTCCCTGATTAATGCTCACAGGCTCATCCTGTGTACATGATGCCAAGGCCAATGATGCCAAGGCTGTAAATAAAATTGTCTTTTTCATAGTAGTAAATGTTTTATAGTATAAAACCTTTGTTATATATTTTGTTCAATGAATTTTAAATTTATTTAAAATTTACCCATATCCTTATTGATATATGTAATGAACCAGTCTTCCACGTATGGTTTAAGACTTCCACCGTTCTGGATAGGGAACGGCAACGGAAGGCCGCGGAACACCAAATGCACGTGGCGTTTATCTGATGCACTCTTTATTTGCGGTGTGGCATCAAAAGCGTATGTCCAGGCTGATCCGTCAGCGAGAAAAGTATGCAATCTGAGGGTGTGGTCAAGTTGCTTGCTTGCGCATTCACCAAAATCAAGGAACTCGGCATGCAAGGAATTTTCGTTATCATCTTTGCTTAGAGTGAATGGGATAATCACATCGTTATCAGTAGCAGATTCTATTCCTGGCCACACCCCGCCTGCCATGCCGTCAAGCGTGGCAAACATGGTGCTACCCTCGCTATACTCAAGATTCTCAACGTCGTAGATATCAACTGTATAATGACATACAGCTTCTTTTGGATAAAGAATAATTAATTGTCTGCCGGCAATATCCTTTACAGTATACGATTCTCCTCGACCTGTCCAAAGCATATCGGGAGCAAGCACAACATCCTCAGCCGTATTTTCTACAATATCGTGCTTGTCTGCGAACAATGTCCTGACATCAAAATTTCCGGCTAAAGGGGTGTGAATCTCAAATGTCTCCATCCTATCAATATTCCGCAGCATTGCCCAGTCGGTATTGTCACTGCTCATGCACACAGCGTCATAAGTCCCGAAAGGTACTGTTATTTTTCCACCTTCGCGTCCACTGAACATGTAACGCAGCGGGACGCCACCTTCTCTGTCATAGAGATAAAGGGTCATAGATTTAGGTGAGGCATCAGGCGCATCACGCCAGTCAAATACCACTTCAACTTCGCCGGAAAGCCTACATTCATCTTCAAGCTCTTTGTGTCGGCATGAGCTGCATAAGAACAGCAATATAAATGATATATAGAAATATGCGGTTTTCATAGTTAATTTATTTTCGGTACATTATAATTTGAGCGACCTATCAACCATACCAAAGAAATTTCAAGCTTTGTAGGCCCAACCCAATTAAGCTTATAGGTAGAATCCCAGACGTAAGATGAACCACAAGGCTCATATTTGATATATTTTCCACCCAAATATCCTATACCTATCGTAAAATCAATATTAAGACGCTTGGCAACAGGCAATGAATAACCATACTCAATACCGGCCATCCATAAGCAGCGATCCCATAGTGTACCGCCGGGAAGACCGCCCATATAGCCTGTGCCGCCAAATTCAAAATCGAATGTCAAAAGTCCGGCATATATGCCCCCATGATGTCCGGTGAGTGGTTTTCTCTCTGCGGCACTGCCAAACCACCGGCGCACTGCAATATCTCCACCGTATGCTCTCCAATAGCGATGCTTGCTGTCTTTATCCCACCAGCCGTAAGTCCAGTTGCCTGTCACAGACCAGTTGCGACCCAGATAAAACTCAGCACCAAGATTAGGAAGAGCCAGCGCATCGTGAATAAGATTTGATTTAAGAGCCATATAGAATGGTTTCTTTTCCACTTTCTCTACAACCGGTATATCCAATATAGGACGATGCTGCAAAGGCAAATCTCCGGACTCTGCCAGAGGTACGAATACTTTGCGCTGCACATCGATATTCAATGGATGAATCTCATACTCTACATATAGTCGTGACCTTCTCAACTCCGGAAAGATTGATGTGCTTATATATCGGTATGGCTCACCATTTCTAAGGCTTTTAAGCCGGACAATCGCTTTGGCCGGCACACTTCCATCTACCGAGCGGTGATTGAGTATGTCGGATAGCAGCGTGAGCACTTCCTGTCGGTAAGGCACGCGTGTATTTGCCAGCACGCTGTTATATAAACCTATCCAATCAGATCCCATGAAACGAAACTCAGTAATGGAATCCGGCAATGATGTACGCTGTGCGAAATAACTAAAAATGCTGTCAGCCCTGTTTTTAGACAGCTTGAGGTTAAATGCTAACGGACCCTCAGGTGAAGCAGCACCGGTTACTCTCACCTGCTTTAAGGTATAAAGAGTATCGCTGCCATTTAAAGTTTGAATCCGGGCAAGCATATTTGAGAGACGCTCCTCATTTCCATGCAGAGTGGGGTCGATCTCAGAGTGCGACACGTGGAAATACACAGATGTGGAGTCGCATACGGTCTCAGCCCGCAGGCTGAATGAGGCTACTATCAGTGAAAATAGAAATACCATCCGGCGGATAGCGTTATCGGATGGTTTATTAAAAATATTTGTGTTTTTTTCAGAGTACATTATATCTTTATAGGCAGATTTTTATGAAGTCCGGAGTTAGCCCCCTTTCTGCTCAGCATAGTTAAAACATCCTAAATCATATAAAGTTCTATTAAAAAACTCCACATAGTCAAAAAAGCCGATTCTTACACATATCTAACTACCTTAAAGTCCTTACTGCCCTTAATGACCTCTCTAACCTTTTCATCAAGCACTTTTAAGGTATTTTGGCAGACCTGCATATTCGATTGTCGCTTCATCGGCAATGGCGTTGTCAGTGCTGCTCATGCGGTTTAGAGCTTCGGCAATACGATTGTCAATATCATCTTTTGGCAGCGTTGTTGACTTCCTTACCACCTGCGCAATGCGCTGTCCGTCCGGGTCAAGCTGCCCCTGCACCTCAATGCCGCGTGCATCAACTCTACTGCCGCGGATGCTCAACAGCCTGCCGAGCGCGTTAGCCCCCAGTCGCAGCTGATTATCCACCATTATATCCAATACCTTCTCAACATATCGGCTCACATCCTGCCGTCCGACTACACTGTTTATTGCTCCCAGTATGCGCTTGGTCTCATACTTGCTCAAATCATCAAGCAGGCCTGCATCCATAAGCACTCGCGCAAGGTCGCAGACACTCTTCACGGTCGTAATGTCATACTCCCTCTGACGTGCCATTGCTTGGCGAAGATGATTCAGATTGCCGCCGATAGCTCGCATCGCGTCTCGCTTCGCCTGCAAATTGTCTGCATTAGCTTGCATAGCATCCGTAGCCATCTTCGTAACAATCTCTTCCAATCCCATATCACCGTCGCGGAATCTAATCACCGCATCCTCATCAAGCTTTGGATTCTCAAAGTTTTTCACTACCTTTGCAGCAGATTCAAGGTCTTGCAAGGTTATTTCCTGCTGATAATTAGATGACGCTGAGGAGAGCCATGCAAGGCCTTTTTCTTTATCTGCATATTTAAGCGTGTTATTATGCGCAATTGGAAGAATAATGTTAGAAACATCTCGCCCATGGAGAGAACGGATATCATTAACTTCTAAAATCTCCGAACCGGATTTAATTGAACGATTTAGTTCTATTGCAACACATACATTTTTACCATCTTTGTCTTTTAATTCAGTTAATACTCCAATAGTATTGTCATCTCGTTGGAATACAAAAATAGGTTCAGCAAGCATTGCAGGCAGGTCTTGAAGTTCTGATAATTCAATATTGTGTTTTGTAACACTTGCCTTGCGTAGTATTCTTTGTCGCACAACAATGGGTATATCTGACAAGAATTTCTTCATCACACCTATGGGTTTACCAACCTCAATATATTCTTGAGTTGTCATTTCGCCATTTATATAGCGATTGAGTTCATTGTTAAATCTTCGATTTGCTTGCTCTAAATCCTCATCGGCTTTTACTCTCGCATCAAGCCCCTTATCCCAGCCGGTTCTGTGGCGCATTACTGCATCCTCGGCTGAGTCTACAATGCTTGTTGCGGCACGCTCAGCTGCCGTCTGCTTTTCAGCCCGCATATTCTTCCATGACTTGTAGAGTATATAAGAAAGGTCTTTGTCTCTCAGAACTATCCGCTTAGGTATTCTCAACCCCTGCAGGAATTTATCAAGAAACTCCTGTACCTTCGCCTTGATTTTCCCCCAAAACGTCAGTTCATCACGGCTCATCTTCTCAAATCCCTCACTGCCGATGCGACCGCCGAGGTCTGACATATATTCCTCCGTGGCCTCCTTGCGATATTGCTCGCGCTTCTTCTCGGCCTGACGTTTAGCCGCACTATCGTATGCTGCACGGAAAAATCCCGCCTGAGCTATCGGCTTATCCTTAATCTCATCCCATACAAGCCGCTCAGCCTCATCAGCAACCATTCTGTCGGTCATCTCATCAATCTTCCTACGTATTGAATCAGACGCATGATTATATACCTCAGAGAGGAACTCTTCAAACCGATCTTCGCCGATAAGCGCGCGCAGTCCCTTATGCCCTACAATCTCATGTACCACCGTGTTATCCACGTCAGCCACATCCGCATTGTTAGGCAGAACCACAACCACCTCGTTGGTCTTCGGGTTATACCACCCCTTAGCACTCCGCTTGCGCCTCTGAATAGCTTCCGAACTGTCCGAAATGTCCGACACGTCCTTAATCACCCTCACAGGAGTATTCAGCTTCTCAGACAGCTCATTCACCCGATCTTCCTTAGCTTCCTCTGAAGTGGCTGCTCCATACTCTTTTTCATTACTACTATTCAGTGCGTTAATATCTGCATCGGTCACAGCACCGGGCTGTCGCTGCTGAGGCTCTCTGCCTGCCGCTCTCACCATTTCATCCACCTCCGTCGGTGTTAGCAGACGATTCACTTTCATAGCCCCTGTGATTATCCACGGGTCGGTCTCGGGATTAGGATTGGTGCGGTATGTATACGACCCATTCTCCGGAACTCTCGGCAGCCCGGCATAACTGTGCTGAAACTTTCCATTACTGTTATAGCCGTAACTCATCGCCTCCTGCTGATAATCTATGTCGTTGGCATATTCCACCTCTGCCCATACAAAGTTGGCCGGGAATAATTCCTTCTCTCCCGTCTCCGGGTTAACTCTATTAAATTGCAGCGCGTATGGTATCTCTCCGAGATGCCACCCGGGGCGATAGGCAAGTTTGCCACTGCCTCCCTGTGTTCCTTTTCCACCGGCTTTCACCTGCTGTCTGCCGGTCTTACTAAGTCCTGCCACGGGAGCAGCGTCTGCATCAAGCCATACTCCTACCGGCGTATCCTCACCTTTAGGGTTGGCTACCATCGGCGGATAAAGCTTCCCGTCTTTCAGCACAAACACCTTATACCCTACACCTGTCTTCCTCGGCGGCTCTTCCTCTCTGATACGGAAGCGCAGCCCCTCGCCCTTCTCCTCTCTGGTCACATGCTCGGCAGGTGAATGATTAACAACTGCCATACCGCTCGTATCTTTATATTCCCCCGTATCTAAAAGGCCTGATATATCCTTGGCGATATTCGACAGAGTCTGCCCATCACCTTTGAGTATGTCCTCCTTGAAATAAACATATTCGGTAACGTCAGCCGTTTCTGAAGGATAGAACCTATTAGGCTGTCGTCGGGATTTAACCACAATACTAATTTCGGGAGTTGCTTCTTTATGGTTTTCTGCATTGACATTGTGATTGCTTAATCGTAGAGTATAAATATTTCCGGCATTATCCCTAAACTCAAAGTAGTGCGACTGCAAAGCATTCGCCGGATTTTCTCCCAATGCCATTGCAATATCTGATATAAAGCCACGGCTCTTTCGGGTGTCTTTGTATTTAGATGCTAAATAATTTAGCTCCTCTTTAGCCTTATTTTTATCAGAAATAGTTATCTTTGCAGGTGCTTTTACGAAAGAATCAGTTGAGGAGCCTGTGGTTAAGTCCTGCCCGTTATGGGAAGAAGCCGACTGAGACTTTTGCATTTTTGCACCGTTCCCGTTGGTAGAAAGGATCGAAGTGGGTTTATAGGCCCAGCCTTTCACCGGCGGGTTTTTCTTCGTCTCCTGTCTCTCCTCATTACCATACTCGTTCTCCGGCTCGTAGAGTAATCCCTCGTCATTAGCACTTCGCGTGAAATTACCATCCACGCTCACCACGTCCAGCAGACGAGTGTCGCCAACCTGTCTGAGCTGTTCTTTGAGCTTACGGTAATCGCTTCCCGCTGTGGAGTCACTATTAAAGTCACCATACAATATAGCAGAAGCACCGCCAAACTGTATCACCTTTTCACTTATATATCTTGCCTTCTCTCTGATGTCGGTGGAAATGTCGCAATATGGCGTGTGGATATTGCCCACAATGCGCCCGCTTTGCGACACAATCAGAAATGATACCTTAGCTCTGTCTCCCATGCGCTGAGAGTTCAAGAAAGCCGCTACATCATGCGATCCTCCTACCAACGGCTGTGCCATCGGGTCATAGTCGCGTGAGAATATCTGCTTGTCAAGCGTATGTACCTTCAGAGGCAGAGCCTTCTCCGGAGTCCGTTTATCCCCTTCGACTGTTTTCCCGTCAGTGCCGAATGTGCCATACTTGCCGGTCTTCAGATTGATGATAACACCATGAACCGGCACGTCGCACATCTCTTTCATTCTTTGTAGCATCTTCACGTCCTGGTGAGAACATTTCAGGTTGCCGCTCGGATGGTTATGCACGAAATATACCTCATCAGGCTTAATGCGACTGTAGGCTATGGAGGCAGTAGGGATGTCGCCTATTGAGACATTGAACGCACCCATCCCAAGCTCAACTACCGTTGGCTTTCCATCTTTTACATATACCGCAAATGCATGCTCTTTGGCCGCATCTTCAAGAGCTGAGAAGATGAAAGCCACATCATCCGCACTCTCTATCCGCTCTGTGCCCGTGAAGCTAAACGACCCCGTTTCCTTAAATACTCGCTCAACACAACAGAACTCTCCCTTCCCATTGCGGGGTGCCGTCTCAGGGTTCAGTCTACTGCCATGTCCGGTGTATAGGGGATTTCCTTCCCGTTGTAATACATCGGCTCCGGCCCCGTCATCATGCTCAGCGCCTTTTCCATTTTCTGCTCTGAAGTCAAAGGCAAATAGCCCGCCGTATGCTTCCGGGTTTTCCGATGTGTAGTTGATCGTTTTTCCGTCTTTCGTTTCATATCTACTTGCAAATTTACCATTATTGCCGGATTTTTCACTCGCATCTAAAAGTTTTACACCTTTGTCGTATGATTTCTCAACACCATTTAGTAATTTTGCGGCTGAAATAGAGCCTTCAGGAGAAGCGGGGACGCCTGATGCGTCCATGATTGTCCGGCCTGAATCAGGTTCTTCTATAAGCTCCACATTCGATACCTCGAAGCTGTGGGGCTTATTTCTTTGAACCGTTATATTCTCCAAAATGGTGGTCTTTACACGGTAAGTATTTCCATCAATTTTTACAGCCCCATACAATCGATGCACCAGAACATTCTCATTGTAGCCGTTTTCTGCTCGCCTTACTTCGTCAGCACCTTTATTGTAGTCTGGATGAACCTCCACCTCTATGCTCTGACCGATTACTTCAGGCAACTGCTTCATTACGCTTAGATGTACACCAATATTCTCGCTCTTGCCAATAGATGACTCGCTTAGGAACTTATTGATTGTTCGTCCGCTTATAGTATACACTACCTTATTGCCGGACTCATCCGTCAGCTCGTATTCGCCTACAAGGTTTTTCTTTGCCCATTGCCGTGCCTGAGCAATAGGCTTATCGCTATTAAAATCATGGCGCGATACTTCAACTACGGCAAACTGCTTATTTCCCAATCCGGGCAATACAGCTCCACGTTGCGATGCAGCGCGTTGCTGCCGCTCGTTAAAGTCGGCATTGCCATACTCTGCCGCCGGCTCATTAAGCGCAAGGCTACCATCCTCCTCGACCTCCTCAATCGTATCAAACAGCTTCCTCATAGGCGCATCAAATATCTCCGATATCTCAGAGTCCAAAGGATATACAAATCCCGCAAGCGCCCTGTCAGAATTTCGGAAGTCTGCATAACTCATCACCTCTATCAAAGGCATCTTCTTATCATCATCCTTCCCCTCATTCTGTCGCTCTATGCTCTCATTAAGCACCTTAGTCTCTTGCTGATAAATGTTATATGCAGCTTTGCGGAATTTTTCTACACGCTCAGGACCAACACCGGCACTAAGGAAACTATTCTTGCCTCCTCGCTCCGCCAATTTCCTGTCTACCCATTCTGCAAACAGTCTCGCAGTCTCCTCTATGATAGAATCCCAATAGCCTCCTCCGCGCTGTCGGCATCGCACATCGTAGGCGCTTCCCCTTACAGCGTCAACAAGCTCTTTGAATACTTCTGCTACCTTCCGGCGCACCTCAACCGGCACTCCTTCGGTTATCATGCCGGTCTTCATTCCGCCTCTCCGGGCAAAATAATTATCCATAGCATGCCACCATTCGTGTGCCAAGCTCCCCGCTCCACGAGTCTTCGTAAGGTTTATAACCACATTGTCCGGCTCATAGTGAGCATTAGCATTCCCCGAGCCTCGAGCACCAAATGCCAGACCGAGTTCGCCGTTCAATCCGATAGCCCTCGGCGACAACCCAAGCAGATCCGCCATATCCATAAGAGCATCGTAAGCCTCATTTATCGACTGCTGACGATCGCGCTGATTAGTCCAATTGCCAAACTGCACCCCTCTGAACCCGAAAGTCTCGCCAAGCTCCTTTTCTGTCACATCTCGGCCTCCTCTATAATCCTTCCCTCTGCGAGCTTCATTAGGCGCAAAATAGGTGAACTTCCTAATCGCTTCCTTGCGCATCGCCTCCATCATATCAAGCACCTCTTGATTATCCTCTACCCATTTCTTTGCTTCTCGGTAGCTGGCAAAGCCAGATGCAAACACACGCATATTCCCCGTAGCCCCACTTGCGCGCTTGCTCATTGGCGCCCACACCATATATTTGCCGTCAAGACTATTCCTGTTAATCTCGACCTGAAAATGCGTAGTTCCTTTCCCCGTATCCTTCTGTGCATATCGAGCCGATATTGCCGCATTCGCTTTATCCTGAAGATTCTCAATGTTGTCACTAATCCAGCTTCTCGCCTCCGCAACGGTCTCAAACTCCGGCACACCCTCAAGCGTCACCCGCTCTTTAGTCACAGGATCACGCATCGAAGGACTATAAGCCACTACACCCTCCGTCTCCTCATACATAGCGTATGCCTTCTTAGGATTTCTCTTCTGAAGCTCATCCATTTTCGCTTTGGCCTCATCTTCCGACAAACCTTGCGCCACCGTATCAATGCGATACCCCTTCAGCGTCTCTATTCTCCATTTCCCAGTCTTGCGGCGATCAACCGTTCTACCGCTTACAGCCATATCCGCAGGAGTATACTCCACGTCAGTATCGCCTCGGCTCGCCTTTGCTATCTTGATGCAAGCTGCTATGGCATCATCTTTGATAGCATACCGTCCATAATATTTACCGTTAAGCTTCACTTCATAGCTCGTCCCGAACCGATCCGTCCCGATAGTGGCAAATTTTGCTTTTCCCACCTCGTTGGTAGGATAGCCCAGCCCATTGAGAATCTCCGTCATTACCTCCGCCTCATTCGGTGGATACAGACCTCCATCTGCATAGCCGGGATTCATTTCAATCAATCTTTGCCGCTCCTCCTTCATAGAGTCTATATCCCGGGTGTCAAGCTCTGCTATCGCGGCATCGCGTTCCTGCGGCGTTTCAGCTTCGCATATTCTGCGTAGCGCCTCTATCTGCTTAACCCTCTTTTCAGCCCATTCCGTTATCTCTTGCTCGCGTCTGCGACGTGCAAAACCATTGCGAGTCAGTGGCTTGGGCTTCGCTTCGCAGAGAATCATTCTCGTGATTGCTTCAAGCAAGATAGCATCTTGCATCGGCAGCTCTCCGTTATCTGCAAGTTTCTTCCAGTCGGTAGCCTTAAACACCTTGCTCAGCGGATTGCTCACAAGGTCTGCAACCGAGATATTATCCAACTTGCGGGCAAACTCCTTCAGTGCGTCTTTGCGTGCGCCCAATATCTCTTCTCCCCAGTCCTGAATTCCTCTTTGAGGTACATTCCTCGGGGCAGTAGTCGGCTTCTTCTCATTTGAGGCAGGAGTCTGAGCTGGGAAAGAAGCCTTATCCTCCGTCTCTGTCACGGCATTCTCTACAGCGCTGCGACTCTCGGCTGCCACTACCTCCTTCTCTCGCCAGCGCCTTATCTCTGTTTCTATCGCGTGGAGCAAGCCCGCTATCCGCTCATCCCTCGGATCCTCCCCATACTTTGATGTCAGGCCTTCCCACATAGTCTGCAATTCACCAATCCCATGTATAAGATCCTGAGGCTCTAAGTCCTCGCTTTCAAAATCAAGAGTGTGGGCCAATTCCTCGGTACGCTTATCATATTCATCAAGCTCCTCACTGTCGCGGCGTGACTGCTCATCAGCGGCAACACGCTTTGCAAGATCTACGATACTCTCGTTTCCTACACGCGCTATCGGCTTCTCTCCTTCGCGCTGCAGCATCTTCTCTTTTCGTTCATCCTTAAGACCCTCTATCATCTTTTCTGTCGCTTTCTGCGACGCGGTTTCTTCTGCGGCATGCTGAGCCGTTTCTGCGATGTTCAATGCGCCCGCTTTGTCAAAATTATAAACGTCAAAGGCCTTTACAGTCTTCCTGTCGTCCATCTCTTCATCCCAACCAAGCTGCATCACCTCCTCAATATTCTGAACAGCGGCATACAAGCTCTTCAGGTGAGGGCGGATACCATCCCCGACCTCCTCAATCATTGCCTCCGCATAGTCAGAGAATTTGCGCAATCCTCCCTTCATCATCATATAGGTCATGCGCGTACCCATGCGAAGCATCTCCGCATCCATCGGCTTAGGCAGAGGTCGGCCGTAGCTGCCTTCTTCCTCCTTAACGATTCCTTCGTCAGCTCCTAAGTGTGAGCGCAAGGCATTGCGTAGATTATCGAACTCCGCCGCATCCTCATCGCTAATCCATTTGTTACGCTTTCTCGGGTTCTTCTCACTCTCTGCGGCATCGCTATGCTTCTCCGGCATGGACGCTTCTTCGTCACCTGCTCCGAAGTCCTCCACTGACAGCGGGGCCTCATCAGCCTTCATAGTACTCATAGCACTCTTAGCACTCATAGTACTCCGTGCATCATTAGCCCCATCAGCCTTCATAGTACTCATAGCACTCTTAGCACTCTTAGTACTCCGGTTCTCCAAAGCCCTATTACCGGCTTCACCTAAACTTTCTCCCTCAGGCACTTGTTTTTCTGACAAAGAGGCATTACCTTTGCCCTCAGAAGAGGAACTGAGATTGTCCGGAGTCGCTAAGGGCGTGATGGGAGCGGTTGATTTAACAGAAAACCCGTCGGAACTATCAGTTCCTTTTTTCTTTTTATACATAGTTTGAAAAGCGAGCGACTTACGGTTATCTCGTTTTTCCTCCAAATAGTACACATACCCATCATTAAATTCCTTCTCATATACTATTACATCATTTTCTGTACCTTTGGTTTTATTTGATGATTTTGATACCTTATCATAATTCTCCAGGATTTCCGGAATACGAGCATAATCCTCAGGAGTAATGGCTATTTGGCCACGTGCTTCTTCTATCTTTTCGTTTCCATGATGCTTCTGATTGTGCAAAACTGCGGACGATTCAAAGGAATGTACCCATGAATCATCTACTTCTATTCCATGCTCAGCAAGATCTTTTGCCTGTCGTTTTGTTATTCCGCCTATTACAGCACGCTCAACCCGGTTCTTGACCTTCTTCGCAAACTCTACAATTTTGGCTATCGCACTCCTTTGTGCCTCAGGCGTAGGGGGAACGGTGCGGCCATACCTCGGCTTCTGTACCTCGGTAGGCTCGGCAGATGCTGCCTCTATTCCTCCTGTTGCTTCTGCTTCAGGCTGTGTTCGTAGAAGATCGCCTCCTTCTTGAGCGCCTCTATTCCAAGCTTCTTCATCTCCTCGGGATTCCCCTCTGCCCGCTTCAGACGTGCCGGATGAATAAGTTTGTTCTCCATTGCCCATCTCAAGCTCTGTGCCAGACGAGCCCCCTTCTGTTTGGGTGACATTCGAGCCACCTCTTCCATTAATTTCAGCATTTTCTTTATCTTTTAAATAATAAATTTCGCCTCGTTGCGCCAAATCATCGGCAACGCGATCCATATATTCCTGCTCATCGAAGTTACGCAAAGCATCTTCAGCCTGCTTATCCGCCTGTTCCTGATATGCCTCATACTCCTCAGAACTCAAATGATTACTTTTAGCTAAACGATAAAGATACTCCCGTTCTTGCTCATCCTCCTCTATAATATGGTGCTCCACAATCTCCAAAGCTTGCTTAATTCGATTATCGCGAATATAATAAGTAAGACCGGAAGGAGTGCTTACCGACTGAAGTACCTCAAGTAGGGCATTCACAGCTTCATGTTCGTCGTAAGGAATACCGTAAGTATCACATACCTCCTTCATAGGAAGTTCGGAAAGTTCCCTGATAGACTTACCGCCATTTTCAGCACGAGCAAACTTACCAAACATCTTCAAGCGTTCACCATTGCCGTAGCCTGTTTCGTAAGCCATACCACGTTTTGTCGGATTCCTCTTATCTCCTGCATTGCCCCACAACAATTTATTACCGGCAAGTACCACAGAGGCCGCCTCATATATATTCCGCGGACTCTTATCAGCCAGCACTTCAAGAGCATCATCATATCCCTTACAGCGCTCATAAGCCTCACGCAACTCTCGATCCCTGCCGGCAATTTCCTTTTTCTCCTGCTGTTCCGCCCGCTTGCGAGCCTTTATCTCTTGCTTCTTAGCTTCTTCCTCAGCTTTGCGCCTTTCGAGTTCCTCCTGCTGCTGACGGCGTTCTTCAGCCATGCGTTCTTTTTCCGCACGTGCAGCCTCCTCAACGCGGTGAGCGCCCTCGGCTATCACAGCCTCCCAATAATCCACTGCGCCCTGCGCCCTGCGTCGCGCCTCATCAATCTCAGACTGACGCTTTATGTGCTCGGAATAATCAATCTCATCATTTTCCAGCTTCTGAGCCTTCTTCAGCTCTTTCTTAGCAGCCTTCAACCGAGCCTTAGGATAACTCCCTTCCGTGCCGCTCTCAACAAGCGCATCATAAGTGGCAGCAACATCCGCTGCTTCAAACATCGGCTTGCCTGTCTCCGGATGTTTAGGTATGCGAGAAAGTGCCGTTCCCTCCTCTTGCAAATCCGATTCAGAAGCATTACCTTTGCCCTCGGAAACGT
>CAYNNV010000022.1:0-20812 GCA_964398625.1 uncultured Sangeribacter sp.
GAAGGCGAGCCTCTCGTCATCAACGCACATGAATTTGACTGTCTCACTCTTGTTGAGACAGCTTTCGCAGCTGCCATGGCCTCCGAATTTCACCGCGCTGACTGGCACGATTTTGCTAAGGCACTTACATCTCTACGCTATCGCAACGGTAAGCGAGACGGCTATGCTTCACGACTTCATTACTCAGCTGATTGGATTAGTGATAATGCTTTCCGGGGTAATGTAGTGGATGTAAGTAACGATATTGACCGCCCCGTGAATATTACCAAGACGCTTGATTGGATGTCTAAACATGCTGCTGACTATCCGGCACTTAAGGATTCAGCAACTCTTGAGAAAATCAAGCGACTCGAAATGGGATTCAGAGGAGTTAGATATCCTTGTCTGAAAAAGCAAGTAGCTTCCCAAAAATCAGCTATGAAGAATGTGCATGACGGAGATATGGTGATTTTCCTCAGCAATCGTCCGGGCATTGATTCATCACACGTTGGGATTTTAAGAATGAAGGACGGTCTACCATATCTAATTCATGCCTCTATGGCTAAAAAGAAAGTGATGGTAGAAGAAACTCCTCTCTCTGACTATCTTAAGACATACAAAAAGGATGCTCCCGGCTTCCGTATAGTTAGATTATTACCATGAACAACGGTAACGAATCACTTCCTCTCGTATCTGTCATAGTCCCTCTATATCAGCAGGAAGAGAGACTTTATGGTGCATTGCAGTCAATTCAGGCTCAGACCTATCCAAATTTTGAAGCTATTATAATTGATGACTGCAGTTCCGACGATTCCTATATATCTGCCAAGAAGCAACTTGCAGACGACTCTCGCTTCACGGTGCTTTGCCATAAGAAGCGTTCCGGGCTGTGGATTACCAGAAAAAACGGAATCCTACATGCCAAGGGAGAATATATACTATTTGTGGATCCTCGGGAAACTCTTGAGCCTGATACAGTATCTACTCTCGTAGACGCCATCATCACATCCGGTGCAGACATGGTTCAGATGCGAAGCAATGTGAGCAATTCAGGAAGTAATACACGGTTTGCTGAAGCGTATGGCATACCTTTCGGAGTTACAGTATCCGGCAACGAATTCATCTCTCTAACTAATACTATTGGCAATTCTACTGTCATTTCTCCTTTTTGCGGTGACAAACTTTACCGCACAGATCTGTTGCGAGAGGCTATCAGTATTGATTTCAAAGGCACTTGGGGTGAAGTGCAGATTCTTAATATTCAGTATCTTCGCTCTGCTCGCTCTATATATTTCCTTGATTATTTCGGAGTTAATGCAAACTGGGCCGATGATGCTTCAAACTATAAGGTATCACGACTCACCGACTATAAGAATCTATATTGCATAAAACAAGTGCTGGGACAAGATCAGGCATTCATCCACGATGAGCTATATGATTCGCTCCATTATTATGCCTCACAACTGCTTGGAGAACTTGCATGGACCGGTGAAGCTGCGGAATTCTTCCTTGCAAAGGAGCTTTCAGATCCATTTTGGCACAAAGCGGGCATTGACATAGAAGCATCCGAACTTGTGGAGATGCATACTCCAGTGCAGAGTCGCAATCCATTTAAGATATTAATTAAAGGAATAATGCGTCGATAAATAATATGACCGATAATCAACAATATAACCTTTCTAATACTGTCTCTGTGGCCGTAGTATTCGACCTTGATGATACACTTTATCCGGAGCGCGAATTTGCTTATTCAGCATATTCCGAGGTAGCACGTCTTTTCAAAGATTGCCCCGGAGGAAGCAATCAGGCTTTCTCTACGATGTGTCTGCGTCTTAACATGCGCCACAATCCATTTGAGACTCTACTGCGCCTAAAAAACGCACCTGCCATAGAGAAAATTCTGACTGTTTACCGCAATCATAAACCCGATATATCGCTTCGTCCGGGAACTGACCGTGTGCTCTCTGATCTAAAGGCAATGGGAGTTGGACTTGCTATAATCACAGATGGCAGAAGTATCACTCAGCGCAATAAGATCGCAGCTCTCGGGTTAGAGAAATATATTCCCAAGGAAGCGATTTTTATATCGGAAGAGCAAGGTGCCGATAAACTTGAGTCCAAATCATTTGAGGCAGTGGAACGACTTTACCCCGAAGCTCGTATATATTACGTAGGTGATAACCCGGTGAAAGATTTTATCGTAGCCAATTCCCGAGGATGGAATTCAGTGCTTCTGATGGATCGCGCTGCAGCCAATGTTCATCCACAGCTACCTCATCCTCCGGGTGGCGAACCAAGCATATTCATTGATTCTCTTTCCGAAATTCCGGAATTGATTAATATTCCCCATTATGGCTAATAAAAATATAGCTCTCATCACCGGTATTACCGGTCAGGACGGTTCATTTCTTGCTGAGTTTCTTCTTGACAAGGGATATGAGGTGCATGGCATAATTCGCCGTTCATCATCATTCAATACAGGAAGAATAGAGCATCTCTATCTTGACGAATGGGTCCGCGACATGAAGCGGCGACGCCTCATCAATCTTCATTATGGCGATATGACAGATTCTTCATCGCTTATCAGGATTATTCAGGAAACTCAACCTACGGAAATCTACAATTTAGCTGCCCAGAGCCATGTAAAGGTCTCATTTGAAGTACCGGAATATACGGCCGATACAGATGCCCTTGGCACATTGCGACTTCTTGAAGCAGTTCGTATTCTCGGAAGGGAAAAGATGACCAGAATATATCAGGCAAGTACCTCAGAACTCTATGGCCAAGTCGCTGAAATTCCTCAGTCAGAAAGCACACCTTTCCATCCGCGCTCACCCTACGCTTGCGCCAAACTTTATGCCTACTGGATTACTAAAAATTACCGCGAAAGCTACGGTATGTATGCAGCAAACGGCATACTCTTCAACCATGAGAGCGAGCGCCGCGGAGAAACATTTGTGACTCGCAAAATCACTCTTGCAGCCGCACGTATAGCCTGCGGACTGCAAGACAAACTTTATCTCGGCAATCTTAACGCATTGCGGGATTGGGGTTACGCACGTGATTATGTAGAATGTATGTGGCTGATCCTGCAGCAGCAGAAGCCGGATGATTACGTCATTGCCACCGGTGAGCAACACTCGGTTAGAGAATTTACATCCATTGCTTTTGAAAATGTGGGGATAAAATTACGTTGGGAAGGCTCAGGATTAGATGAAAAAGGTATTGATGAATCCTCAGGTCAAGTACTTGTAGAGGTTGATCCTAAGTATTTCCGACCCGCTGAAGTTGAAACACTTCTGGGTAACCCGGAAAAGGCACGCCGCGAATTAGGGTGGAATCCGACACGCACATCATTCCGCGAATTGGTAAGAATAATGACTGATGCCGACATTAAACTTATAAAAGGACTATGAGCGGAATAAGCAAAGATGCAAAGATATTTGTAGCCGGCCACAGAGGGCTTGTTGGCTCCGCAATCGCGGCAAACCTGCGCAAACGAGGATTTAATAACATAGTTGAGCGAACACATACGGAACTTGACCTTACAAATCAGGCGGCTGTGAGGAAATTTTTTGATGAAGAAAATCCTGAATACGTAGTGCTGGCAGCTGCCCATGTTGGAGGAATTATGGCCAATAGCAAGTATCGCGCAGATTTCATATTTCAGAATCTCGGAATTCAACAGAATGTGATTGGTGAGAGTTTTGCCCATGGTGTAAAAAAACTCCTGTTCCTCGGAAGTACTTGTATATATCCGCGAGAAGCATCGCAACCGATACGTGAGTCCGAACTTCTAACTTCTCCACTTGAATATACTAACGAGCCTTACGCAATAGCGAAAATTGCCGGCCTGAAGATGTGCGAGAGCTTCAATCTGCAGTACGGCACTAACTATATTGCCGTAATGCCTACTAACCTCTATGGCCCGGGTGATAATTTTAATCTTGAGACCTCGCATGTGCTTCCGGCTATGATTCGTAAAATATATCTCGCCGACTTGCTTATGAATGGTGATTGGAACGCTATTCGCAAAGACCTTAACACTCGCCCCGTTGAGGGAATTGACGGAAGGGCTTCAGAGCAGGAAATACTTGAAATTCTCGGTAAATACGGCATCACGGATGAATCCGTTATACTTTGGGGCACAGGCACTCCTTTAAGAGAATTCCTATGGAGCGAGGATATGGCTGATGCTTCAGTCCACGTCTTGCTGAATATCGACTTCAACGACGTAAAGTGCTCGGGAAGCGAAGTGAGAAACTGTCATATCAATGTGGGCTCAGGCAAGGAACAGTCGATTGCAGAGACGGCTGAAATGGTTAAGATGGCCGTAGGTTATAGTGGAAAGATTATCTGGGATTCTTCAAAGCCTGACGGCACAATGAGGAAACTTTGCGATGTCTCCAAACTTCACTCCTTAGGGTGGCGACACAGTGTGGAGATTGATGAAGGGATAAGAACACTGCTCCAGTGGTATAAAGACTCCATAAATTGCAACTAACATCTTGAAAGTTGCTTCATATTTTTTAGTTGAAAAAGTTGCATCCACCTGTTCGATTTGCTATATTTGCAAACAATTTAGACTACTTCACATCATATTTTTATGAATAAAAACTCAAAGACTAAAATCCTTATCATATATACCGGAGGCACTATCGGGATGATTGAAAATCCCGAAACTCACTCGCTTGAACCTTTTGATTTTGATCATCTTATTGACAACGTTCCTAAGATCAAGCGGCTTGATTTTGAGATTGACAACTATCAGTTTGAAGTGCCGATTGATTCCTCAGCTATGAATCCTGACCATTGGGCGGAAATAGCCGGAATCATTTCAAAGAACTACAATAAATATGATGGTTTTGTAGTACTCCACGGCACCGACACTATGGCCTACACCGCATCTGCACTTTCATTCATGCTTGAGAATCTTAACAAACCGGTCATAATCACCGGTTCTCAACTTCCTATAGGTGAAGTCCGCACTGACGGTGAGGAAAATCTTATCACGGCACTTCAGGTAGCTGCTTCAAAAAATGAAAAAGGAGAACAGATGGTGCGTGAGGTAGCTATCCTTTTTGAAAACAGCCTTCTTCGTGGCAATCGTTCTACTAAACACAGTGCTGATAACTTCGACGCTTTCCAAAGTAATAATTATCCGGAACTTGCTCAGATAGGCCTCGGCATAAAATACAATGAACTTGCAATGTTCAGAAATGAAAATTTGCCCGCCGATTCTTCTCTAAAGGTTCATACAGAGATGGATACAGCCGTGGTGTGCGTTGACCTTTTCCCCGGCATTCGTGAAGAAGTAGTGCGCCACCAACTTAATACTCCCGGAGCTAAAGCAATTGTACTTAAGACTTTCGGAGCAGGCAACGGACCTAATGTGAAGTGGTTTCTTGATGCAATAAAAGAGACTGTAGCTCGCGGAATAGTGATAGTCAATGTCACCCAATGCTCCAGTGGATGTGTGCATCCGCTACGCTATCTCACCGGGCGAGAGCTGGCGGAGGCAGGTGTTGTACCCGGTCATGATCTTACCGCCGAAGCCGCTATTACCAAACTTATGTACCTTTTGGGTCGCGGATACTCCACGGATGAGGTTAAGAGACTCATGGAGTCACCGTTGCGCGGCGAATTATCTTGATTCACACAGCTTCGGATCCTACTTACTAAAAACAGGTCCAAGCAATTAATTATGACAGTGACAGTCGTATAGAGTATCATTCCCCTTAGATATTCACGATCTGTCACTTTCTTTGCATATAATACGTTAACCTGAACACGCTGATGAAAAGACTGACGTTTTCCATTCTTGCATTCGTAGCAAACTTTACATCACAAGCGACTGAACTTCCGCATGACACTGTCCAGCTCGATGAAGTTGTGGTAACTGCTCCTATAAAGACCAATCCTGACCTTATACCGCTTAATGCAACACGACTCACTTCAGCGCAAATTGAAGACTCGGGAGAAAGCTCACTGCTTCCCTTACTCGTAGCTAAAATCCCCGGGCTATTTGTCACTGAACGTGGATTTGCCGGCTATGGTGTATCAGGCGGCAGTGCCGGAGAAGTAAATATACGCGGCGTTGGACAGGGTAACAAGGTGCTCTTTATGATTGACGGTCAGCCTCAATGGGCAGGTGTATTCGGTCATAGCGTTGCTGACACATACGTAGCCAATGGAGTTGAACGAATCGAAGTAGTGAAAGGTCCGTCATCGCTGCTTTATGGCTCTAATGCAATGGGCGGCTCAATCAATCTTATCACCAATACGCAGAAAAAAGATGGATTAACCGGACGAGCGCGGGCTGTGTTCGGATCATTCACAACGCAGAAGTTCGCTTTATCTTCAGGATATAAGAAAAATAAATTTTCTGCCTCATTTTCCGGGCAATTAGACCGGAGTAACGGCAACCGTGCCGGCAGCTCTTTCTGGCTTGCAAATGAATTCATGCAACTTAAATATGCAGCCGCGCAGCATTGGAGTCTGGCCGGAATGCTTGATATGACTCAGAGTTTCGCTAATAATCCCGGCACTCTGCAGTCGCCGCTTGAAAATATGTGGACTAAATTATTTCGTGGCACGGGAGGCATATATATTAAGAATCAATATGATAAACTTGAGGGAGGAGTTCAGGGTTACATAAACTGGGGTAGCAATCTTGTAGATGACGGCAACTCTCCGGGACAGTCTCCACGCGATTATCTTTTTCACTCCACCGACTACAATATGGGATTCACTATTTATGAGTCACTTTATCTGCTGCATGACAATATTATTTCCGCCGGTATTGACTTTCAGCATTGGGGTGGTCGCGTATGGAATACTAATAAGGAAGATCCTACAGTAAGCTCATCCGAGGCAAGACATCACGTCAATGAGATTGCCGGATATCTAATGATACAACAAGGACTTTTCCGAAATCTACTAAATGTAAACGGAGGTGTACGCCTACAGCACGGTTCTGTCTACGGCAATATCTGGGTTCCTCAAGCCGGAGTTATCATCCGCCCCGGACACGTCATTCAGATAAAGGCCTCCTTTAGCAAAGGATTCCGTTCTCCTACCATTAGAGAACTCTATCTTTATCCGCCGGCAAATCCGGATTTAAAACCGGAATATATGCTTAATTACGAGCTCTCCTATCAACAGTGTTTCTTAGGCGGAAAGCTGACGGCCGGGGCGGCAATTTTCTATATTGACGGTAAAAATATGATTCAGATCGTGCGCGTTGACGGCAGACCACGCAATGTCAATACCGGCAAATTTCATAATAAGGGATTTGAGCTGGAAGCATCATACTGCATACTTCACAATCTTATGGCCGGGGCATCTTGGTCATATCTTCACACTGATTCGGACAACCTATATTCTCCCAAAAACAAGCTAAATGCAGAGGTTACTTATTCTCCCGGCAAATTTAGTTTCACACTTGAAGAGATGAGTATATGGAGCATGAAAAACGGCAATCCTGACGGCACCCCTGAAAGCTACTCCCTGCTTAACCTTCGAGCCGCTTATACTCTCGGAGCAAAAGTGCCGGTGACACTATCGGTAAAATTAGACAATATAACCAACAGTCATTACGAAATAATATATGGCTGTCCCATGCCCGGCACCACCATACTCGGTGCAGTGGAGTTTAGTTTTTGACAATTTCTCCCGAGAAATATTACCGAAAACGTGGCTGTCTGAGATTCAGACAACCACGCTTTATAATTTATAGTTATTAAGTTTATTCCTCTACAAGCCCGGTGCGCATCTCCTGGCCCTTGCGTGTAGCGGGAATACCCTCCTTCATCCATTCCGGCATAGGCGCTCCTTTTAGATAGTGATCAAAGAACTGCTGCAAACGAATCGTGATGTCCTTGCGATTTTTGCGGGCGCGGATGTTATGAGCCTCACCATTATACTGTAGCATCCATACAGGCTTGCCAAGACGACGCAGTGCCATAAACATCTCGATACCCTGATACCAAGGCACAGCACCATCAGCATCATTATGCATGATTAGAAGAGGTGTATTCACGCGGTCAGCATAGAATACAGGTGAGTTGGCAATATAGAGCTGAGGAGCGTCCCAGAGATTGCGTCCGATTCTCGATTGGCCCACCTCATACTGAGCCTGACGTGAAGCACCGTTTTCCCAGCGTATTCCTCCAAAAGCCGACGTCATGTTGGCTACAGGCGCTCCGGAACCGGCACAAGCAAACATATTAGTTCTTGTGACCAGATAAGAGGTCTGATATCCACCCCAGCTTTGTCCGTCGATACCTATATGTTCCTTATCAATCCAAGGATATTTCTTGCAGAGTTCTTCCACTCCCGAGCATATATAATTATATGCACTCTCGCCCGGAATGCCGGGAGCGTAATGCACGTCTGGCACCAGAATCACGTATCCACGGCTCACATAGAAGGGATAATTGACCCAGCTCCAAGAAGGCTCCATGGCATAGTGACGATAAAGCTGCTCAGAATTAGTCTCATAGAAAACTACGAGCATCGGATACTTCTTATTGGGATCAAAATCTTCAGGCTTATAGAGCACTCCCTCAGTAAGTTGGCCATTGTATGCATGCCATTTCACAAGTTCAGCAGTACCCCAGTTATAATCTTTCATCTGAGGATTTGCATCAGTCACTTTCTTGGCGGAAGCAAGGTTGTAACCGTTGGAAATATATACATTGGGTGATGTGCTGAAGTTTGATTTCTGGAAAGCGAAGACAGGCGCATTCTTAGCTTTTGTGAGCTGAGTGAAGGTGTTTTCTTCAAGAGTCTTGAGCGCAGGTGCAGCTGCCTTGCCCGCTTTCATGGTGGCAAAACCGTGCTTCTTAGTAGTGTAGTCGAATACTGCGAGCAACGACTCATCAGAGGGATTAATTGTGCGCTGATCATCGTCGGTCTTCACGTAGCGGTAGCGCAGATTTTTCTTTCTTCCTTCCCCGGCTGTCAGATTTACTGGTTTGTTTTTACCGGTTGGATCAAGACTCCATATATCATGGCGATCATATACGAGCAGTGCTTTATCGCCGTCGAGCCAGCCCATATAACCATAAGGCTCACGAGGCGCCGGCCGATCCATATCTTCATCCCATAGCGGGAACTCAATATCTTCAGTAAGACAGATAGTAGAGCCGGAGGCTACATCATATACATAATAATTGCGATCAGCAAACCAATAGACGTATTTACCCTCAGGCGACATTTCCGAACTTTCCATAGGAATACTTCCTACGAAGCGCCGCTCTCCTGTGCGCACATTGACTATGTATATATCTTCCGGTACGTAATAGTTCCACTGACGCTCAACTATATTTGCACTCGGGTCACGCACAAGTGCCCAATCTGAATCCCATCGATTTCCTGCTTCTACTGTCTCAAGGGGACTTGAGGAGAGAAGATTGCGGTCAGTGGAGAAGAGATCTAACCAGTATGGATAAGTATGTTTACGCAGGCTTTCGACTCTGTGATTTTCCTGTGGAGGGGTCATAGGAGCGTCCCAACGCCAGATGTCAAGTTCTGCTGTCTCAAAATCGTAGATAGTGGAATCATTGGGAGCAACAGCGGGAGCCACACCAATCACGAGAGACCGGCCATTATTGGCAAAAACCGGTACAGAATACTGATTGACATACATAGTATCACCAGCATTCTTACGATTTTCTGCTGCCCATTTTTTTAGCAACTGTTCCTGGATCTCAGGATCTTCATGGTTAGGACGCATCAGGTTTATATTCTTACCACCGTAGCGCACCATATCCGTCACCTCTTCTGTATCAACTCCATTGCCATCAATACGTGCAAGATAGAGCATTGCTCGCTTAGTCCCTGTGGCATTGGAATCATTAGAAACGGTATAAGCGAGCATAGAGCCGGCTTCATTGAATACGGGCTTTCCGTAAAATTTCTTGTCACGGTCAAGCAGGGTAAAAGAAGTGTCGGGAAGAATAATAAGTCCAAGTCCATCAGTAGCTATCGAATCGCTGCTGTGATGCTTCAGTGTAGTGGCCAGACGGAGACCATTTTTTGAAAATGAATAATCATTTACCCACTTCACTATTTTGCTTTTTCCGGTAGGAAGATTTCGCACTACAAGAGGGCGTCCGGCTTCCTTGTCTTTAAGCGCTTTAGGAGTAATAAGAGCAGTATCGCAAGAGAGATAAGCAAGCCAGTCTCCACCCTCCTTACCGATCCTGAAAGAAATGACCTGAGGTATCTTCTCAATCTTTCCGGTTGCGAGATTAACTATCAGGAGTGAATCCTGAGGCATGTCAAAGTCTTTCTTTTTATCAATTTTAGCTTTACGAGTATCCTGAAAGAAAGGCTTTATCTTTGCTACTCCCCAGCGTCCGTCGGCAGTGAATTCCGGCATGCTACCGCGTGGCACTACTATCTCCTTGCCGTTTCGCGTATTTCGGAAAGTAAGAACACCATCCCCTTCTTGAGGATTGACTTCGTATGCCGCCCAGTTTCCGTCATTTGTAATTGCTCTGACTCTTACGCCTTTCCAGTCATCGAAGGAATTATGGTCGAGCACCTTTTTTGCTTCCGAAGCCACACCTCCGGCAAGAAGCGCAAGTCCGGCAACGGTAAAGAATAATTTTCTCATGGTATCTAACTATTGAAAATCAGTTTATTAATCTACGTTATGTAGGTTATGCCCCATGCGTTCCTTCTTGGTGTGCATATAGGCGCGGTTATAATCATTAGGTTGCACCTCAAGCGGCACATTCTCCACGACCTGAATTCCATAACCTTCTAGTCCTATCCTCTTCATTGGATTGTTAGTGAGCAGACGCATCTTTTCCACGCCAAGCTGATGGAGTATATTAGCGCCTACGCCATAATCACGTTCATCCGCCTTATGACCGAGATGAAGATTAGCATCAACTGTATCAAGGCCGTTTTCCTGGAGCTTATAGGCTGCTATCTTGTCCATGAGTCCGATTCCTCTTCCCTCTTGGGATAGATATATCACGATGCCCTTGCCTTCCTCTTCAATTTTCTGCATGGCCAGATGGAGTTGTTCACCACATTCGCATCTGCGCGAACCGAATATATCGCCTGTCATGCATGACGAATGTACTCTTACCAATACAGGATCACTACCGGAAATATCTCCTTTTATGAGCGCCACATGCTCCAATCCGCTTGTCTTCTCCCGGAACGGAATGAGGCGAAAATGGCCGTATGCAGTAGGCATATCTACCTCCTCGCCTCTTTCTACGGGAGATTCTTTACTCAGTCTATAGGCTATAAGGTCACGAATTGCCACAATCTTCATGTTCCACTCAGCGGCACGTTGCAGAAGTTCCGGGAGCCTTGCCATAGTGCCGTCATCACTCATTATTTCCATCAAGGCTGCCACAGGTTGCAAGCCTGCAAGGCGGGCAAGATCAACACCTGCTTCAGTATGACCTGAGCGGCGGAGCACTCCATTATCCTGCGCATAAAGTGGATTAATATGGCCGGGTCTTCCGAAAGTTTCGGGTTTAGAATCGGGATCGGCAAGGGCCTTTATGGTTGCTGCACGATCGGATATAGAGACGCCGGTAGAGCAGCCTTCAAGTTTGTCAACGGTGACGGTGAATGGCGTGCCCAGCACAGAGGTATTGTCATTGACAGGCACCTGAGGAAGGAGGTCGAGTTCCCGGCAACGCTTAAGAGTAAGAGGAGTACACAGCACACCTCGGGCATTTTTCAACATGAAGTTGACTTTTTCAGGTGTAATTTTTTCAGCTGCAATTATAAGGTCTCCCTCATTCTCACGGTCTTCATCGTCTACCACAATCACAAATTCACCATTGCGGATGGCTTCGATTGCATCTTCTATAGAATCCAGATGTTTTTTGGCTTCCATTAATTTAGTTAGGGATTATAGAGTTTTGATTATAGTTTTATTCTATTTCGGAAATAATATTGTCTGTAGCGTCATCACACTTCGATCGCATGAAAAAACTGAAATTCACACTCCCATACGTTCTTTTCTCAAAAAATTCCGGTAAATCCGAAAAATCAAAATTTTTAGAGTGTTCTATTATCACAAGAGTTTTATCACCAACAGCGGCAGAGGAAAGTATAAGCTCGGGAATTTCAGCAAAGCGCGGATGATCATAAGGAGGATCTGCAAAGACATAATCAAACTCACGATGAACCGTAGTAATGAATTTGAAGACGTCGCCCTTTACGAGCTTCAATCCTTCTGCATGAAGAGTATCTTTGACGCTACGGATGAAATTGGCTTGAGTAGATGAAGACTCCACTTCAGTGACTTCACGACAACCGCGAGACAGAAATTCTAACCCTATTGCACCGGTGCCGGCAAAAAGATCAAGTGCCGTCTTATCCTCAAGATCATAATGACATTCCAGCACGTTGAAAAGATTCTCTCGCGCAAAATCGGTTGTGGGCCTCGCTGTGATATTTTTAGGCACATTAAAACGGCGCTTGCCGTATTTGCCTCTGATAATTCTCATTGTTTACTATAATTTTTCAGCTGCAGGATGAGCGGAAGTGGAAGTTCATCACGGTTTGCAACCCTTGGCAGCATGGTGAGAGTGACATAATTGATATATTTTCTTAATAGCGGCATAAGCTCGGCACGCACCTCTTTATCTCCGCTGACTGATACTTCATCCGTGCGAGGATTAAGATTCCACGCTCTGAAAGTTGCGAATATGAAGTAAGCTGCATCGACCGCAGCAGTGAAACCACGTGAGGCAAGCATTAGCAGCCGCCCTTTTCGCAATACCCATATATCAAACCGCCCGTCGTGAAAATTTACAAAAAGACGTGTACCGGAGCCGGGCGCGGAGGCATAATGACTTATTGCCGGCTCCATGTAGTGAGCAATACGAGCTCCTGGGAAGGTGCGTGCAAAAAAAGAGGTCAGACCCGGGAGCAAGGAGAATGCAAGCACAGTATCTCCGGTCACTTCACTGCTAAACACGCCATCGGATTTTTTGTCATAAACAGCCTCAAAAGCATCTTTTACATCTTCAGGCGATTCTACTGCAGCCATGGGTACGGCTATAACCTCATTGGTATCTATGAGTATTTCGGTGGCGAAATCGTCAAGCACAATAGGATTATCATACACTGCATTCTCAATATTATGGAGAAGATTGCCGCCGGCATCATCCCAAGCCGCGTCTACTTCCTTGCGAGGAGCAGTATTCGGGTCATCACGACTGATAAGCCAGCTTCGTATGCGTCCGGAGGACACAATGATGAGCTGGCGCCACAGGCCTGTATCATTATATTCCGGCTTTGAGCCGCCATCTGATTCAATCATGTCCTTAGTTTTTGAAGTTTAGCGCAAAGATAATACTTTTATCTATATTCTGCAACCTGTGCCGACCACGGCTGCATTCAATATGCGAGGTGAATAATTAGAAATATCGGATTCGGAAAATAATATTTCCAAACCCGATATATACGACTTCCGAATTATCCTTATCGGTATAACCGGATTGTGTAATTAAGCAGATAATCAGTCTTCACGATGAAGTCTGGGATATCCATACTCAGCTTCGGCACCAAGTTGTTCCTGTATACGCAGAAGTTGATTGTACTTAGCCATTCTATCAGAACGTGAAGCAGAGCCGGTCTTGATCTGTCCGGCGTTGGTAGCTACTGCAATGTCGGCGATAGTGCTATCTTCGGTCTCGCCTGAGCGGTGAGAGATTACAGCAGTGTAATTGTTGCGCTGAGCCATCTGTACGGCACGAAGGGTCTCTGTGAGAGTACCGATCTGATTTACCTTAACGAGAATTGAGTTGGCACAACCCATCTCAATACCTTTCTTGAGATACTTGACATTGGTCACGAAGAGGTCATCGCCTACAAGCTGGCAGCGGTTGCCAATACGCTTTGTAAGCATTTTCCAGCCTTCCCAGTCATCTTCAGCCATACCATCTTCAATGGAGTCAATTGGGTATTCGTCCACAAGCTTTTCAAGGTAATCCACCTGTTCTTCACGACTTAGGATAGCTCCGTCAGCCTGCTTCCAGGTATAGTCATACTTGCCGTCCTTGTAGAATTCTGATGATGCGCAGTCAAGACCGATAGTAATATCTTTACCCGGTTCATAGCCGGCTTCACGAATTGCCTGCATGATTACGTTGAGTGCGTCTTCGGTGCCTTCAAGAGCGGGAGCAAAGCCGCCTTCATCGCCTACAGCAGTTGAAAGACCGCGAGCCTTAAGCACTTTCTTAAGAGAATGGAATACTTCTGTACCCCAACGGATTCCCTCTTTGAAACAGCAAGCGCCAACAGGACGAATCATAAATTCCTGAAAGGCGATAGGAGCATCAGAATGAGCACCGCCGTTGATGATGTTCATCATCGGCACGGGAAGAACATAAGTATCAGTACCACCGATATATTTATAAAGAGGAAGATCAAGATAGTCGGCTGCAGCCTTAGCAACGGCAAGAGACACACCGAGAATTGCATTGGCTCCGAGCACAGATTTAGTAGGAGTGCCGTCAATCTCAATCATTTTTTTGTCAATTGCAATCTGGTCAATTGCGCTCATACCTATAAGAGCATCGCGGATAGGGCCGTTTACATTTTCTACGGCACGAAGCACACCCTTACCACAATAGCGAGTTTTGTCACCGTCACGAAGTTCAAGAGCTTCATTTACACCTGTAGAAGCACCTGAGGGCACTGCAGCGCGACCGCGGGCACCGCTTTCAAGTTCTACATCAACCTCTACAGTAGGGTTACCACGAGAATCAAGGACCTCACGTCCGATAATCTTTGCGATTTTCATATCTTATTATCTATTATTGGGGTTATCTTAAATTTGACTGCAAAGATAACAATTTTTTTGCACTTACGGTTGTCAAAAAATATTAAATATGGTGAAAAATATGCTATTATTATAATGTTAATTTTGACCATCTCTGCGAACTCTTTTGTTTTTAAGTGTTATAATATTATATAGAAACTTAAATCAGACTACTATGACACACCTATTGAAGGCTACAGCCGTGGCAACTGCATTGATGAGCGGGCTTACAGCATCGGCTCAATATTACCAAATTGCCAATCAGATACCTCAACTTATTACACCTGCTCTCTCGGGTTCTGCCAATTACAAAGGATTTGTGGAAGCGTCTTATCTTAAGGGTGTAGGCTCCCAAAATGCTGACTTTGCTGAGATTGCAACGAGTCAGGGATATAAGTTTACCAACTGGTTTTATATGGGTGTCGGTGCAGGAGTCTCAGTGATGTTCACTCATAGCAACGATGGTATGAATGCCTCGGACTTTTGGAATGCCGGTTATAATCCCTCAAAATCAACAAGTTCCACCGGCGTGATGATTCCCCTCTTCACTGACTTCCGATTCAACTTCGGCAATACTGCCAAAGCATCTTTTTATGCAGATGTACGGCTAGGTTGCAGTTTTCTGGTGAGCAACAGCTACATGCGTATTAACAATGGCTATCTCACCTCATCTCAAAATTTCTATCTGCGTCCTTCAATTGGTGTAAGAATTCCGGTTAATCCTGAAAAACCGAAACAAGCCGTCAATGTTGGACTTGACTATCAACTCATTACATCTAACTATTGGTATAACTACTCCTCAAATGTGTGTATTAACGCCATTGGCCTGAATCTGGCCTATGAATGGTGATGAAATGCTAATACAAATAATTCACTGCGTCAGATTTGGAGATTTTGACGCAGTGAATTATTTTACTCCCGTATATTCTCCCCTAATTCCAAATAGGTTTTCTTAAAAAACATTAATAAGTCGGATTTTTCTCATTTTTTCTTTAAAAAATTTGCTTTGGCTTATAATTTGCTGTAGCTTTGTGGTGCAAAGCAAAAAATAGAAGTCTATAACAAAAATTACGATTTATAATGTCACATTACCCTAACAAACTGAAAGCGTCGCTTATGGGTGTAGCGGCTGTTGCCATGCTGTTGCCTCTATCAGCCGGAGCAGTGAAAGCCTATCCCGGACTCATTAAAGCAACGCAGCCTGACGGATCTACTGTTCAGATTCGCCTTATGGGCGACGAGCGTTTCAATTATATCCTTTCGGAAGATGGATACATGCTCATAAATAAAGATGGCGGTTTCTACTTTGCAGAATCTGACAATGATGGAATGCCCGTAACTTCGCCATATCTTGCTACGCCGGTCGCTTCCCGCTCTGCTGAAGTGAAGAAATTCCTTAATAAGATTCACACAACTTCTCTTGTAGAAGCTCATCAAAAACGTGCTGTACTGAATCCCCGATTTACAGTAGCAGCTCCTGCGACACGCGCCGACGAGCAGACTTTTGAAAAAGGTCACGGTGCCGGTCTTTTCCCCAATCATCACTATACTTCGATTGGAAAGAACAAAGCGCTCGTAATCCTCGTCGAATACAAGGATAGATATTTCGAGCTTGACGATCCGTATGACTATTTCAACCGCATGCTTAATCAGAGGGGCTTTAGCGACAATGGAGCTACAGGATCAGCTATTGACTATTTCATTGACAACTCAAACGGCAAGTTTGAGCCTCAGTTTGATGTCTATGGTCCCGTACGCCTTGACAAGAGAATGAGCTACTACGGGGGTAATATAGATGGTTTTGACGGTCATCCGGAGGAGATGATAATTGATGCTATTAATAAGCTTGACGCGGACGTTGATTTTTCTCAGTATGACACTGACGGCGACGGAGTCGTGGACAATGTATTCGTATTCTATGCAGGTCTCGGAGAAGCTACCAGCGGTGTTGCCGATACTGTTTGGCCTCATCAGTGGTCCCTCTCAAATTCAGGCAAATTCCAAGTCGTTGACGGTGTTAAGGTTGACAAATATGCCTGCTCAAATGAATGGCGTCCCGACACTAATCTGCCCGACGGTGTAGGCACTTTCTTGCATGAATACAGCCATGTACTTGGTCTGCCTGACCTCTATTCATCAAGTTACAACCCATCAGCCTTTACTCCCGGCAAATGGTCAATCCTTGATCAGGGTCCATACAACAACATGTCTCGCACTCCGCCTGCATATTCCATCTTTGAGCGCAATGCATTAAAGTGGATGACTCCTTTTGAAATAGCCGGTGAAGGTGAATATACTCTTCCGGTAATCACTGAAGATGTTGGCGCTGTGGCTGTGACTTCACAGAACAATGAATTTTACCTTTTTGAAAACCGCCAGAAGGAAGGATGGGACGAATATATTCCCGGTCACGGCATGGTCGTCTGGCACGTACACTACGTTCCTGAGGTTTGGGAGAAAAATGTCGTAAACGACACCGCACGCCACCAATATGTGGATATGGTGGAAGCTGACAATACCCAATCAACCGGTGATCGTGATTTTGATGCATTCCCCGGTCCTGATGAAGTTACAACTTTTGGTCCTGACACTAAGCCTGCACTCCGCGACTGGGACGGTAATTCCCTCGGTATTACTCTTAATGATATTGAAGAGACGCCTGACCGTCTTATCAAGTTCAAAGTATCAGGCACTAACCCCTTCAGTGCAGTTAATACTATTACTGCTGACAAGGAAACGGTCAATTTCCGTCTTGACGGTAAGGAGCTTGAGGCTACTCGCGAGGCTCTTACTGTATACGACATGACAGGTGCTCGCATCGCCTTCATACCCTCAGGATGTTACTACGAACTTCCGGTTGCCGGTCTTTATATCATCTCTGACGGAAGTAAATCTGAAAAAATCATGGTGAAATAATATAGGATTTATTTCAACTCTCAAGAGGCTGTGTCAAAAATCATAGATTTTGACGCAGCCTCTAAGTATTGCATGAATAGTCTTCCGGGATAAGTCTGAAAAGAGCACAATCCTTATGCTACTGTTAGAAATAAGCCCACATAATCAATTTCTCGCTTTTAATAGCTGCTTAGCTACTTAATTATTACCTTTGCACTATCAAAACATCTTAATTATGTTATTCTCCCGAATACGCCATTCTCTGGTATCGCCTCTTTTCTCAGTTGCCTGGAATATTATTCTGGTTTATATACTGTATCTTGTAGCAAGAGCTGAATTTCTGCTTCTTAATCTTTCATACTTCACTTCAACCATTCATGAAGGAGGACTGATAAAGCTGTTTCTTGCCGGATTTGTCTTTGACACTCCGGGTATTTTCTATACCAACGCACTCTGGATCGTAATGATGCTTTTCCCGCTGCACCGTAAGGAGTGCTGCGTATACTATAAAGTCTGCAAATGGGTCTTCATCATCATTAATACCGTTGCGCTCATGGCCAATTTAGCTGATTCAATCTATTTCAGCTATACTATGCGGCGCACTACTGCTGATGTTGCCGGAGAATTTTCTAATGAAAGCAATCTCCTCAAAATTGTGCTCACTGAGATCGGAAATCACTGGTATTTGCTCTTGCTCGCCGTAGCTTTAGTTTGGGGATTGTGGAAAGCCTACATCTCTCCTGATATCCGGATTCGGAATGTAAAGCTTCTTAAATACTACCTCGTAATGACGGCTTCGCTTGCCATTGGTGTGCTCACATCAGTATCTGCAATACGCGGCGGACTGCTCAACCACTGGTATCAATATCTCGCAGCGCTGCCGTTAGCTTACTTCGCTTGGAGGTTTCTGAGTGCAAACCGAAGAAGCATCCGCGGATGGTCGCTTGCTGCCATAACCCTCATTCTAATTACAACTGCCCCTATAGGCGGCTGGCGGCATCGCGACATTCGTCCTATCGCTATTTCAAATGCCGGAAAATATACTTCACGCCCGGCCGAGACAGCTCTCATCCTCAATACTCCCTTCACTCTAATTCGCTCCATTGGCAATACCCCTTTCTCCGATCCGCACTATTTTGACAACAAGGAAGAACTTGCTGCTATATATTCGCCTCTGCATAAGCCGGAAAGCGTGGATAAGCCAATGAATAAGAAGAATATAGTCATTATTATAATCGAGAGTTTCGGCAGAGAATATATCGGAGGCTTCAACAAGGAGGTGCTCGGGCCCGGCTATAAAGGCTACACCCCCTTTACCGACTCGCTTATCAACGAATCACTCACCTTCCGCTATAGCTTCTGCAACGGACGCAAGAGCATTGACGGAATGCCAAGCATTCTTGCCGGCATACCAATGTTTGTTAAGCCTTTTATACTTACTCCGCAGGCCCTAAACCGCGTTGACGGAATCCCGTCACTCCTTGACAAAGAGGGGTATGAGACCGCTTTCTTCCACGGCGCACGCACCGGTAGCATGGGATTCGACGGATTTGCACGCTCTATCGGATTCAAGAAATATTTCGGACGCGAGGACTTCAACAAGGATTCCCGTTTTGCAGGCGATAAGGACTTCGACGGCTACTGGGCTATATGGGATGAGCCCTTCATGCAATTCTTTGCTCTCACTCTTTCCAACTTCCGCACCCCTTTTATGGCTGCTTTATTCACGGCTTCATCCCATCATCCCTTCCATATACCGGATTCCTACTCCTCACGCTTTCCCGAAGAGGGGCTTCCAATCCACAAGTGCATACGATATACTGACAATGCTCTTCGTCAATTTTTCAATACAGCTAAGAAGCAAGCCTGGTATGAGAATACGATATTCGTCATCACGAGTGACCATACCAATATGAGTGATCACGCTGAATATAAGAGCGACATAGGGGGCTTCTGTTCACCTATAATAATCTTTGATCCTTCAGGCAATCTGCCCCGCGGCCAAAAGGATATGGTAGCTCAACAGATTGACATAATGCCAACTATACTCAATTATCTCAACTATCCGGGCGCATATCTGAGTTTCGGACGCGACTTGCTATCTTCGGAGCCGGTGAAATATGGAGCCATAAATTATTTAGGCGGCATATATCAATATATTAATTACGGATATGTGCTTCAGTTTGACGGCGTGAAGACTACAGGAATATTTCGCCTTTCAGACTATCTTATGAAAGATAATCTTATTGGTAAGATTAAGGAGCAGCCGCAAATGGAGAAAGAAGCAAAGGCTATTATTCAAAGCTACATGGATCGCATGCTCACTGACCGACTTTCACCCGCCACATCAGAAAAAGCGACTGACAACAATTAATCCGAGATTTCGGGAATGCAAACACATGAAAGAGGGCTATAGAGCACAAATCCCGCGTGCAGTTGGAAAAATTGTGAGTAATGAAGTCGCAATCTCTCAGGAAGCACTCTGTTGCAAAACCTCTATTTTTAAAGTTTCTTTACTGCATTTTTCAATTTTGCAAGCATTAACAGTTAAATCTTGTTAAATTAGCCGCAATCAATTGTTACATTTATTGTTCATCTCAAAAGAAGTGTTAACTTTGCAATTAATACTAACCTCTAAATCATTCTACTATGAGCAAGAACCGTTTTAAATATGCTTTTTTAGCATTAGCAACACTAAATTCGATCTGCATTACTTCATGCTCAGGCGATAAGGATGAGCCTGACGTTGTAAGCAATACTCCCGATGGTTACGAAAACTATAATTATGTACTTCCTCAACTCTCCACTGAGGTTGATTCTGAATGGCTTGCGGGTAGCGAAATAAAAATTTATGACAGTTCATTTGATGATACAATTGACTTTATCCTGTCAACCGGAGGCACTCTCGAAGATGAAATTTTGGGGCCGCTTCCGGCAGAATACAGTAGAAGATGGATTGGACTGTCTAAATCAGAAGATGAGTTTGTACGTGAATTTTTCTATGGTGGCGAAAAAGTATCCGATTGCCGAATTGTAGCGGCTTGGGCAAAAGGAAAGAATGTTACTAACGGAAAGATAGAGGCAATTGACGTCACTCCGGCTCAATCAATAAGAATAAGACAGTTT
>CAYNNV010000023.1:0-20497 GCA_964398625.1 uncultured Sangeribacter sp.
ACAAAAGATATGATGCCGTGATTGAGTACGAAGGCGTTCCGTGTGGATTGGTCGCCATCCGGCATGCCGAGAAGAAGATATGGCTCAGCTTGCCGTAGAGACCAAGAATCTCGGTCTGCAACTGGAACAGGTACAAGATTTTACTCCAACTCCTATGACTCTGGCTACAGAAATATACTACACCGGTATTCATCCCTATACACTTGAAAAAGTATATACTGCCCGAACAGAGGCTCAGAAGCAGGCTCAAAGAAATTTCTTTTTCTGGTGGAAACCGGAGGAGAGAGACAAAGTAATTACTGAGCTTAGAAAGATTCATCGCTCCGATCTTATAACGCAACTTTATCCTTCTTATCGGGGTTATCAGCATAATCGAAATAAACGTAATACTACACATATACTACAGAAATCAGTGAAGCGTAAAAAATAGTTAAAGACCTGCGTAAATGTAATTGAAAAAAATTTACTAAATTTGCAGTCTTAAATAAGCATAATAATGGGATTTTTCAAGAAAATTTTTTCTCGAGAGAAAAAAGAACATCTGGACGATGGTGTTCAGAAGACCCGTGAAGGGCTACTTTCAAAAATAACCAAGGCAGTTGCCGGCAAGAGTACAATAGACGATGAAGTTCTTGACGGTATTGAGATGGCTTTGGGTAGCGCTGATGTCGGCACAGATACAATAATAAAGATTATAGATTTGCTCAAGGCAAGAGTGGCAAAAGATAAGTATGTGAATATGGCAGAACTAAATAATCTGCTATGCGATGAGATATGCAATCTTCTTTCCACCGATTCCCCAACTCAAAAGCAAGAGGGAACAGCTGATTTTGAAGTGCCGAAAAGCGGAATCCCTTACGTAATACTTGTGGTTGGCGTAAATGGTGTTGGTAAAACCACAACCATAGGAAAGCTGGCCTATCATTATAAGAAAGCCGGGAATAGTGTGATTCTCGGAGCAGGCGATACTTATCGTGCTGCTGCGATTCCTCAGCTCACGAACTGGGCTGAAAGAACAGGAGTAGATATAGTAGCGCAAAAGGCAGGCAAAGATCCTGCAGCCGTAGCTTTTGATACAGTGAGTGCCGCCAAAGCACGAGGCATTGACGTAGCCATAATTGATACAGCAGGACGGTTGCATAACAAGAAAAACTTGATGGATGAACTCGCCAAGGTAAGACGTGTGATTCAAAAAGTAATACCGGAAGCCCCGCAAGAGATTCTTCTTGTGCTTGATGGATCGCTTGGTAAAAACAGTTATTATCAAGCAGAGGCATTTATGAATGCTACGGAAGTGAATACGCTTGCCGTAACTAAACTTGACGGAACAGCTAAGGGTGGTGTTGTGCTCACCATTGCTGATCAAATGAAAGTACCGGTAAAGTATATCGGAATCGGAGAAAAGATGGAAGATTTACAAATGTTTGATGCTCAAGAATTTGTAAAGAGTCTTCTTACACCTGTAACCAACGGTTGATTAAGACAAAAATGTCACAACTCAGAAGCTTTGCCAAAGGTCGTATTGACGTTATCACGCTTGGATGCTCTAAAAATCTTGTTGATTCCGAACGCCTAATGCGACGACTTGAGGCAAAAGGTTATGAACTTCATCACGATTCCGCCAAGGTTAGAGGGGAAATCGTGGTGGTGAATACTTGTGGCTTCATTGGCGATGCCAAGGAGGAGTCGATTAATATGATTCTTGAACTTGGGGAAGAAAAACGCGCCGGCCATATTGGTGAGCTCGTGGTAATGGGATGCTTGTCGGAAAGAAATCTCGAAGAACTTAAAGAAGCCATTCCGGAAGTTGACAAATGGTATGGTAAATTCAATTGGGTTAATCTCATTGAAGAACTTCCCGACAACAACACACATAGAGAGAAACTGCCGGAATGGGAGCGGACTCTGACAACACAACCATGGTCAGCTTATCTTAAGATATCGGAAGGATGTAACAGATTTTGTGCATTCTGCGCTATACCAATCATTACAGGGCGACATAAATCCCGGAGTATAGATGCTATAGTAGCCGAAGTGAAGGGCCTTGTTGCCAAAGGGGTTAAGGAATTTAATATTATATGTCAAGATCTGTCTTCATACGGCACGGATCTCTATGGTACACAATCCCTTGCAACCCTCATTGACATATTAGCCGAAATACCGGGCGTAGAATGGCTGCGATTACACTATGGCTATCCGTCAGATTTCCCCCTTGATGCCCTTGATGCTATGGCAAGACACGACAATGTTTGTAAGTATCTTGATATAGCATTACAGCATATTTCCGACAAAGTATTAACAAATATGCACCGGCATATCACATCATCTCAGACATACGATCTCATCGCCGAAATTCGTGATCGCGTGCCTGACATTAAGTTACGCACTACTCTTATGGTCGGGTTCCCGGGTGAAGGAGACAAGGAATTTGAGGAATTAATGAAATTTGTAGAAGAAACACGTTTTGACCGTATGGGTGCTTTCGCTTATTGCGAAGAAGAAGGGACTGCCGGTGCAAGACTTTACAAAGATTCTATTTCTTCTAAGGTGAAACAGAAGAGACTTGATGCTCTGATGACTTTACAGGCTCAAATTTCTGATGAACTTAATGAGAAAATGATAGGCAAACACGTAAAAGTACTTCTTGAGCGTGAGGAAGCAGAATTTATTGTAGGACGCACCCAATGGGACAGTCCTGAAGTTGATCCGGAGATATATCTTAGCAAGCATCCGGATATCATATTATCTCCCGGCGATTTCTGTATCAGCGAAGTCAACGGCTATGATTTTTATGATCTAAAAGGTAAAATTATTACAAAGTGAGATTGATTGAGACTACGGATTTCTTAATTGCAGATTTACTCGAAAGCAAGCCAACAAATTTTTTTATATTACGGATGCCCGGTGCTTCCAAACTCTATGCCGGAGCATCTTCACATTTGCATCAGGGGGCTCGTTACGGTTATGTAGTTGCAGACTTTTATGGTAAAATACTCACTATCCCTGCAGAACTTTCAAAAGAGGAAATAGAAGCATTACCATCTGTAGACTTTTCTTATGGAACTGTCCCATGCGATTCCACTCCCTACTCACTACATATTGAGAACGTGGAAGAAGCTATCAAAGCACTTGCAACTTTTCCCCAAAGGGGGAAAGTGGTGATAAGCAGTGTGATACGAAATGAAAGAAAGAAGTTACTATCAGAAATAATATCAGCTCTTTCACTTTCATATCCCAATGCATATATTTTTGCATTCCGCACCTCCGAAACAGGATTATGGGTTGGTGCCTCACCTGAATTATTATGGAGTCAGGAAGGAGAGACCGGAAAAACAATGTCATTGGCAGGAACAAGAAAGAGCGGAATGTCGGAAGCATGGGATGCAAAAAATATTGAAGAGCAAAAACTTGTTACCGACTTTATATGCAGCGAGATAGAAAAAACCGGAAGAAAACCTCAAGTATCAATAACGGAAACTTTGACAGCCGGGCCTGTAGAACATCTATGTTCAAAAATTACAGTAAACGGAATATCTCCAACTGAAGGCGTACTACTGGCTGCACGTCTCTCCCCCACTCCCGCATTAAGTGGATTTCCAAGAGATAATGCTCTATCTGTGATTGCAAAGCTTGAACGTCACAACAGAGATTGCTATGGCGGTTTTTCAGGTCTGTACTCACCGCATTTTTCAAATTTCTATGCCACGCTTCGTTGTTGCCGACTTTTTTCCTCCGAAGCACTTCTATATGCCGGTGGAGGAATAACGCCACTTTCGCAGCCTGAATCTGAATGGACAGAGACCCGTATGAAAGCATCTACCCTTTCTAATATTCTATAAGTTACTTTCTGATTAATTGATAGATAGCACTGCAAAAGGATAAATAATCAGTTAGTATTTAAAATCTGTTTGTGTACTATCTGAAAATATATTATCTTTGTATTCTAAAGTGAGTACAAAGATATTTTTGTCTCCCTTTGTTTTACGAAAAATAAAAATCAGATACAATATGAAGTTTACAGTAGCAGCCAAGGATTTGCAGCAGCAGATGAATGCGGTTAACAAGGTTATCAACAGTCGCAATGCGATGACCATACTTGATAATTTTTTATTGACAGTAAAGGGGGATAAAATGACAATAATGGGAAGTGATCAGGAAAATGTACTTGTCGCTGAAATAGAACTTACAGAATCAGATGGCGACGGTGCAGTAGCAATACCGGCCAAGAGACTACTTGATATCTTGAAAGAAGTACCCCCACAACCTGTTACTTTTGATATAAACGAGTCAACTCTTGAAGTTGATATGCGCTTTCAAAACGGTTTTTTCAATCTTATGGCACTTGCAGCTGAGGAATTCCCTCTTCCCGCTTCTCATGCAGAAGACAGCATAAACTTCACATTGCGAGCAAAGGATGTGGTTGCGGGGATTGAAAATACGCTTTTCGCAGTTTCAACAGAAACACTCCGGCCGATTATGACCGGTATTCTCTGGGATGTGAAGTCTGACTGTACATGCTTCGTTTCTACCGATACGCACAAACTTGTAAAGTATTGTACCAAAGCTATGCACCCAGGTTTTGAACGCCAGTTCGTAATGCCTGCAAAGCCTGCCAATATACTTCGCTCACTTATTAAAGATACGGAAGGGGAAATTGCTGTCACTATGGACTCAAAAAGCGCTACTTTCCGATTTGAGAATTTCACATTGTCTTGCAGATTCATAAACGGTGTCTTTCCTCCGTACGACAGAGTAATACCGACTACCAATCCCTTTACCATGATTGTTGACCGTCAGCTAATGCTATCAGCTATGCGACGCGTCTCTCTATCTGCAAGTATGGCTTCCGGACTAATAAAGATGGAAATTGAAGACGGCAGAGTGAACTTGTCGTCTCAGGACCCGGATTATGGTACATCGGCTAAGGAAGTCGTAGTGTGTGAATATGAAGGCGATCCTATGGTAATAGGCTTTAATTCCGACTATATGATAGAGGTGCTTTCAAATCTTAAGACTGATCAGGTAATAGTCAAACTTTCTGATCCTGCGCGTCCGGGATTATTTACTCCTGATAATAATTCGGAAGAGGAAAGCGTGGTAATGCTTGTAATGCCAATACAGGTAGTTTACTAAATCATATTTTGTATTAGCAATGAAGCTCAATCTGAAAAGACCAATAATATTTTTCGATCTTGAAACCACAGGGACAAACGTAGTCAACGACCGAATTGTAGAAATGTCGCTCATCAAGATTTATCCTGATGGAAGAGAGGAAGAATATACACGGCGTCTCAATCCTGAAATTCCCATACCTGAGGCATCAACTGCCGTGCATCATATTTCCGATGAGGATGTTAAGGATGCCCCCACTTTCCGACAAGTAGCTAAAAGCCTCAATTCCATTTTTGACGGGTGTGATATAGCGGGATTTAACTCCAACAAGTTTGACGTGCCCGTACTTATGGAAGAATTCAATCGTGCCGGTGTCAAATTCGATATATCTGACAGAAAATTCATTGACATTCAGAATATATTCCACAAAATGGAAAAGCGCACTCTTGTTGCAGCCTACAAATTTTATTGCGACAAGGATCTTGACGATGCCCATTCAGCTTTAGCCGACACACGTGCTACTTATGAAGTGCTTCAGGGGCAACTTGATCGTTACGACGAACTGAAGAATGATGTGGATTTTCTTTCTGACTTCTCGTCTATGAACAAAAATGTAGATCTTGCAGGAAGAATAGTAAGAAATGATGCAGGAGAACCGGTAATAAACTTCGGCAAATACAAAGGTATGCCGGTAAAAGATGTGTTAGCAAAAGACCATAGTTATTACAACTGGGTTATGCACGGAGAATTTCCCCAAAATACAAAAGACGTGCTAACGCGCCTTAAAATAAAGTATAGTAAGAAATAATCTCAATGCTCAAAGGAAAACATATAGTCCTTGGTATCTCCGGAGGAATAGCTGCATATAAAAGTGCTTATTTACTAAGGCTATTCGTAAAGGCGGGAGCAGAGGTACAGGTTGTGATTACCCCTAACGGAAAGGAGTTTATAACACCCGTGACATTGTCAGCCTTATCAGGAAAACCGGTGGTTAGTGAATTTTTTACCGCTAATACCGGGGAATGGCATTCTCATGTTGATCTCGGCATTTGGGCCGACGCGATGATAATAGCGCCTGCCACAGCTTCAACTATTGCAAAAATGGCTACCGGCGTAGCTGACAATATGCTTATCACAACTTATCTTTCAGCCAAAGAAAAAGTATTTGTAGCTCCTGCTATGGATCTTGATATGTGGAACCATCCCGCGACTCAGCGTAATATTGCTACGCTGAAGCGAGATGGCGTGGCTATTGTGGAGCCGGAAAGCGGAGAACTTGCAAGCGGCCTTATTGGGAAAGGGCGCATGGAGGAACCCGAAGGGATTTTTAAAGCCGTAGAACGATATTTTGCTAAATCTCAATCACTCAAAGGTAAAAAAATCTTAATAACCGCAGGACCGACACACGAAAAAATTGACCCGGTGCGTTTTATTGGTAATTATTCAAGTGGAAAAATGGGATTTTCACTTGCTGAAGAGTGCGCGGAAAGAGGTGCTGAAGTAATTCTTATTACCGGCCCTGTTGAGCTCGAAACCTCAGCACCCGGAATCCGTCGCATAGATGTGACTTCTGCTGCCCAGATGTATCAAGCAGCACTTGATGCTTTTGAGGATTGCGATGCTGCTATTTTATGCGCAGCCGTTGCTGACTATGCTCCTCTCGCTTATTCTGATTCTAAAATTAAACGCGAGAAGATTGATGAGGTCCAGATTACTTTAAAAAGGAATCCGGATATTGCCGCCTCTCTCGGTGAAAGAAAGGAACATAAGACGCTTGTAGGTTTTGCCCTTGAAAGCGATAATGAATTCACTAATGCGCAATCAAAACTTGTCAGAAAGAATCTGGATTTTATAGTACTCAACTCTTTGAAAGACAAGCATGCATGCTTCGGCTCGAATACTAATAAAATTACAATATTCGGTGCTGACGGTTCTCAGTTTGATTTTCCCTTAAAGGATAAGAGAGAAGTTGCAAAGGATATTATTGACACTGTGTTTTTTAATGAAGGAAAAGATTAGGATCAATACAGGCACCATATTGGCGATTATTATAATCGTCCTTTCTATCTTGCCTGTTTCAGCACAGGAGCTGAATTGTCAAGTAGAAGTCAATGCCTCAAAAATAGAGAATGCAAACAAAGATATATTCGTTACTCTTCAGGAGGCTATGTCCGAATATCTCAATACGCGAAAATGGACGAATACTCAGTTCTCTCCAATAGAAAAGATAGATTGCAGACTTTTTCTGACAGTAAGTAATTATGAGAACGACCGCATAAAGGGCGACCTACAGATACAGCTTTCGCGCCCGGTATATAATTCTACATACACAACTACACTTTTCAACTTCAAGGATACGAAAGTAGAATTTGATTACAGGCAGGGAGATCCTCTGATTTACAATGAGAATAGTTTTGAGTCCAATCTTACAGCTATTCTTAATTACTACGCATATCTGCTACTGGCCTTGGACTTTGACAGTTTTTCAGAATTAGGCGGTCAGCCATATTTTGATAAGGCTTCAGCAGTTGTGCAGATGGCTCAATCAAGTGGAGAAACCGGATGGCGTACCTTTGAAGATAACAAAAACCGGAGTGGTGTACTTGCAGCATATACCGACCATGCGGGAGGAGCTATGAGAAAGCTAATGTATACTTATCATCGAAAAGGACTTGACGAAATGGTTACAAGTCCGGATAAAGGTCGGGCAGCTATAACAGAATCTTTGACAAACTTGAAGAATATCTATCAGACTAATCCCATGTCTGTGTCTCTCTCAATATTTCGCGATTCTAAGCTTGACGAATTAGTGAATGTATATTCAAAAGCCGGATCAACGGAAAAACAAGATGCCTATAACATTCTTGAACCTCTTTATCCAACAGATAGGGAGAGACTGGATAAAATTAGAAAAGACGAAAACTAAATTCAATAATCGATCTTGATATGTTAACCAGATTGAAGATAGATAATTTCGCTCTCATTGAGCATCTCGATGCTGAATTTAGTGATGGTTTTACTATCATCACGGGCCAGACAGGAGCCGGGAAGTCGTTGATACTGAAAGCACTATCTCTTCTTCAAGGTGAGCGTTTTGACTCCTCTATTCTAAAAAACAATGAGGGAAAATCGGTTGTTGAAGGTGAATTTTCCATAAAGAATCAGGCTACAATCAATACTATTTCCAAGATTGTGCCGGACTGGGATTCTGAAGGCTCTTTGAAATTGCGTCGGGAAGTTTCAGCTTCCGGGCGTTCTAGAGCATTTATTGATGATACACCTGTTACTCTTCAATCACTACGCGAAGTCGCACTACATCTCTTTGATATCCATAGTCAACATCAGAATCTGTTTCTCACTGATCCTCACAGGCAGTTACTACTAATTGACGCGATGGCTAATAATTCGGCAGAGCTTATAGAATATCAGAATGAGTTTCGTAGGTATTTAGCACTGCGACAGTCTATTAGAAAACTTAAAGAAGAACGCGATAAAGCAATTCAGACCGAAGAAATTCTGAGATTCCGAAATGATATTCTTCAGAAACTTCGACCAAAAGTCGGTGAATTTGAGGAGTTGGAAAAGAGACTTGAACTTCTTTCCGGGGCTGAAGAAACTCGTCAACGTCTATCGGCAGCCTCCATGGCACTTAATCTAAGCGAAAACTCAGCTCTCTCACTCATTGAAACAGCGAGAGGGCTTCTTGAGCATGTTAATACAGAGGTCTTTCATAGTGTTGATACTTCGAGCGAAAGCCTGTATGACAGACTTAAAAATATTGAAGTTGAACTTAAGGATGTGGCTGAAACTATTTCCGATTTTGCGGAAGAAATTGATTCTGAGCCGGGAGAAATGGCACGCATAGATGCCAGAATATCCAAATACTACGAAGCAATGCGTAGATTTAAGACTAATGATCCTTCACAACTCGTAGATATGGCAAAAGAGGTGGCTGAACAGATCGGGAAAATTGATGGTTCAAGCGGTGAATTATCCGAAACCGAAGCTCAGATGAAAGCCTCCGGAACCACGCTAAAGCGTCTTGGTGCAGTTCTAACCGATACAAGAAAGGCGGCTGCTGCTAAATTTGAGAAAAAACTTATTTCAACCGCCCGACCGCTTGGATTGGAAAATCTTAGAGTAATAATTGAAGTTAAGCCTTCAAAATATGGAAGTGACGGTGGTGATGATGTAGAAATTTTATGTGCATTCAATAAGAATCAGGCGCCTCAATCAGTTACCGGAGCAGCCTCCGGTGGTGAATTGGCCAGACTCTCATTAGCCATAAAATCTATACTCAGCGACAAGCTAAATATTCCGCAAATTGTTTTCGATGAAGTTGACACAGGGGTATCAGGAGAAATTGCTGATAAAATGGGGCGAATGATGGCGGATATTTCTGAAAAAGTACAAGTAATCGCTGTAACTCACTTACCTCAAGTTGCTGCCAAGGGGAAAGTTCATTTTCAGGTATATAAACAAGATTCCGATTCTCGCACCTCCACGCATCTTCGCAGACTTTCCGGAGATGAAAGAATTGATGAGATCGCTAAGATGCTTTCTGGCGCAGAAATCAATGAGGCTTCAATTCTCAATGCTACATCACTCTTGAATCAAAATAATGATAAATATAATGGATAAAAAAGACTACATATTCGGGCTTCGAGCTGTCATAGAAGCCATTGAAGCCGGAAAAGATATAGATAAAATACTAATAAGAAAAGGATTGTCCGGAGATTTATCCGGAGAGCTTCTTCGAAAAATAAAAGAAAATGCCATACCCTCTCAATGGGTTCCTGCAGAAAAACTCAACCGCATCACCTTGAAGAATCATCAGGGCGTGATCGCGCTTCTATCTCCTGTGGCATACCATCCTCTTGAGATGGTCGTACCTCAACTATATGAAGAGGGGCGAAATCCATTTATCGTGCTTCTTGACGGAGTTACTGACACCCGCAATTTTGGAGCTATTGCTCGAAGTGCATTATGTGCCGGTGCAGATGCTATAATCATTCCGGAAAGAAATTCAGCCAGTGTCACTCCTGATGCCGTTAAGACCTCTGCCGGTGCTTTGCTTCATATTCCCGTATGCAGAGTTAAAAGACTCCCGGAAGCTGTAAAATTTCTCAAAGAAAGCGGACTGATGATTGCCGGAGCCACAGAGAAAAGCGATCACAACTATACACAATGTGATTTTTTCGGACCTTTAGGGGTAGTAATGGGTGCTGAAGATACCGGTATTTCTCCGGAAATACTTAATCTATGTGATGAATTTGCTACAATTCCTATTGATGGCGGCGTAGGTTCGCTCAATGTATCTGTCGCAGCAGGTGTTATATTCTACGAAGTGGTGAGACAGCGCGGAATGAAATAAAAGAATCGCCCCCATATTCCTTGACAAGCACCTTATCGCGTTTTGCGAGATGAGAATTATTAAGTAACTTTGCAAGCCTTACGTGGCGTTAATACTAATAAAGATGATTAATCGAATACTCATAAGGATTAAAGTAGTACAACTGTTGTATTCCTACCTTCTCACAGAAAATCATTTTATGCTCGAATCGCTTCCTTCCCAGCCTACGAAGGAGAAGCGCTTCGCTTATTCCCTTTATCTTGATATGCTCGTGCTAATGGTGCTTACTGCGCGCAATATTACTCGTCGAGGTGGAGTACAACCCCTTGTGGATAATAGGGTTATTCAGATACTGCTCCACGACGATAAGATAAAAAGTATGCTGCTCAAGGCTCAGTCTTCAACTTTCCCTTTTACCTCACTATCATCATCGCTTGCCGAGGAAATAAAGGACATGCAACTGTATAAGGACTATGCTAAGACAGGAAGCAACGATATTACAGGAGATGTAAAAGTCTTCCGTGAGATTTTCAAAAATGTACTGATGAAGTCAGCCGGGGTAAAGGCTGCTATACAGGATCGCGAAAATTATACGGCTCGCGGCGTAGAGAGAATGGAAGAAATGATTGAAAAAACCTTTAAGAGCTTACTGTCATCACATGGGCCTGCAGATGCTATGAGATCACTGCGCTTCAGTCTTGACAAAGCACGCGAACTCTATTTCAGATTATTATATCTACCCATTGACCTTACCCGACTGATGAAAGATGAAATAGAGATTAACAAGAAAAAATTGCTTCCTACAGCTGAAGATCTTCATCCCAACACCCGGTTTATTGACAATCAACTCGTAGAATCTTTGAAAAATGATTCCCGCATATCACAATATATGGAGAAGCACAAGGCCACATGGCTTCCTGATGAAGAAGCTACCTTGCGCCGACTTCTTCGCGATATTAAAGATTCCGAGGTGTACAATCAATATATGTCTGCGTCATCAACTGATTATGCCACCGATTGTGAACTGTGGAGAAACTTATTTAAAACCGTGATTTTCCCCTCGGCCGATTTTTTGGAAGCACTGGAAGACAAATCTATCTTTTGGAATGACGATATTGATATAATAGGCACTTTCGTGCTTAAGACTTTCAAGCGTTTTGCAGATGAGACACCGTCGCATCCCGCTAGACAGCCGGAAGTAGTACTCGAGATGTATAAAGATAGAGAAGATGCTGAATTCAGCAGCAAACTATTTAATGCCGTGGTGCGAAACAAAGAGGCGTATCGCAATCTTATAGATGAGGCTGTTCATAAGGAGTCATGGGATATGGAGCGACTTGCATTTATGGACGTGGTTATACTCCTGACAGCCATTGCAGAGATTCTTAATTTCCCAAAGATTCCCGTGAAAGTTACGATCAATGAATATATCGAGATGGCAAAATCATACAGCACATCAAAATCCGGCGGATTTGTCAACGGTATTCTTGGTAATATAATAACTCGTCTGCGTTCCGAAGGGAAACTTCTAAAAGAATAATATAAAATAAGAGTTACAAATTTGGAAATAGATGGAATTATCCCTAACTTTGTAACACTTTCAAAAACTATTAACATATACCAAAATGAATACACTGAATTTGATTCTCCTTCAAGCCCAACAGAGTGCCGGTGCCAGCGGTTACAGCGGTATAATCATGATAGTGGCAATGATCGTAATATTCTATTTCTTTATGATTCGTCCGCAGTCAAAGAAGCAGAAAGAACTTAAGAAAGCTCGCGAAGCTATGGGAAAAGGAGATAGAATCGTGACCGCCGGAGGAATCCACGGCAAGATTAAGGAAGTAGGAGAATCAACCTTTGATATTGAGGTAGCTCCGGGAGTTAACATCCGCGTTGATAAGGCTTCCGCATATCCTGTTGCAGAGCAGCCCAATAACAAGTAAAGCTAATTTCTCCGGAATGCTCTTCCGGATTCACTTTCAGACTGAAGATATAAGGGGAGCAAGCGGATATGTCGTTTGGTCCCCTCTTCTTTTTTAATTTTTACAGAAATATTCACATCATCCGGTTATGGCAGACAATACGTCACCGGCAAATACGGAACCACAAGAGAAAAGGCCTACAAGGAAACGCTCAAAAAATGCCGGCGTTTTCCTGATTTTTGTAGGAATTTCAGCCCTCTTTTGGTTTATACTCACACTTAACGACAATGTATCGGCCGGAGTGGATGTCAAAATCAACATAACCAACGTGCCCGACTCGGTAGTTTTCATTCAGGATCCGCCCAAGATTCTGCATGTCAATTTACGCGACAAAGGCACATCACTGCTGAGAAATGGCATAATGCGCTCAGCTACTCTTAACATAAACTTTAAGGATTATGCTTCCGGAGGAGAGCTTGTATTCGGGAAAAATGATCTAATGGTGTCGTTGAAATCGACGTTCGGATCAAGTGCTCAGATTAATACGATAGGGCGTGACTCTATATATCTAACTTATTCCACTGCTCCCGGTAAGCGGGTTCCCATAAAGATTGATGCCAAAGTAAGTCCCGCTGTCGGATTCATAGCAGGCACTCCAACAGCTGCCACAAAAAGCGTGCTTATATATTCTTCCGATGATCGAATTGACACAATTAAGCAAGTAAAAACAAAACTCCTTACGAAACGTGGATTAAGCGAGACAACAACTATGGAAGTAGAATTCAGGTCAATTGCCGGAGTTAAGATTGTGCCTTCATCTATAAAAGTGACAATCCCTGTAGAGCCGCTTGTTGCTAAAACTTCAGTGGTTGAAGTACAACCAATAAATATACCTGCAGGAAATAGTGTGCTTCTTTATCCGGTTAATGTAGAAGTGGCTTATTACTCCCCTCTTAGCCATTTTGAAAGTGAAAATGACAATATCATTGTAGTGGCCGATTTTGCTACTTCTACTTCACCTACATCAGATAAAGTTGGAATAAAACTCGTATCTTCAGCACCATATCTAAAAAATGTGGAGCTGAAAACCGACAGTGTAGAATACACTCTTGTGAAATGAAAACATCCATGCGTCCATACATAATACTCATCACAGGTGGTATAGGCTCAGGCAAGAGTATCGTTTCACGTATCTGCCGTATGCAGGGGTTATCGGTCTATGATTGCGATAAAGAGGCTAAACGACTTATTAAGACCGATGAATGCATTAAGAGAAGTCTTGCATTACTGCTTGGAGAAGAGATTTTAGATTCATACGGCTTAATTAAGGCAAAAGAATTTTCAGAGGCTTTATTCTCCGATCAAAACTTACGTGACACCGTGAATTCACTTGTTCATCAATCAGTACTTGAAGATGTCAAAGGGCAAATTTACTCTACTGACGGAATTATGCTTGTAGAAGCAGCTGTGGCCTCAACAGGACTTGGTAAACTTGCTGACCGTATATGGCTTGTAGAAGCACCGGAAGAAGTGAGAATTCAGCGCGTCATGGATCGTAATTCTCTCTGTAAGGAAGATATTTTAAAAAGGATTGAAGCCCAAAGATCCGAATGGCAGATGCTTGATGGCAATAAGACTGAAATCATCAAAAACTACGGCGATAATTCTCTGATTCTACAAATATATAAACTTTTGGAAAAGGCTCACAAAGCTTGTTCCCTCAATATGAATAACAACTAAAACAATAACCAAAATGCTTAGACTAATCGTTTCAATAGCCGGTAAACCGGGACTCTTCAAAATTGTGACACAAGGAAAGAATGTACTTCTCGTTGAGGACGTGACTTCCGGCAAACGCTTCCCCGCTCATTCACGTGATAAAATTATTTCTCTCGGTGATATATCAATGTATACTGATTCCGGTGATAAACCGCTCGGTGAAATACTTGACCTCGTATATTCGCACGAAGATGGAAAGACCATTGATATAAAACAGATTCAGGCAAAGAAAGCTTTTAAGGAACTTTTCGGAGAAATACTTCCGGATTTTGACAGAGATAGAGTATATGACAGCGACATAAAAAAACTCTTTTCCTGGTATAATATTCTCGTAGGAGCAGGCTTTACATCTTTCACTAAAGATGAAAATGAAAGTGAAGAATCCGAAGAGAAGGCCAGCAATAACGCTGTAGAAAAAACTGAAGATTAAGATAAAATCTAATTATACATTCAGGATGAAGATTCAAAATCACTTCATCCTGTTTTTTATATCTTACGAAGAATTTATCAGATTGACTTCTTTGATAATTCTATGATCTCACAATCAAATATTCTGTCGTTTTCAATTTTGATTCTTACCAAAGTCGGGACTTTTTGCCAGCCCTGATGTCCGGCTGCTCCGGGGTTGATATGCAATAGATTGAGGTCATTATCGTAGATCACTTTCAGAATATGTGAATGGCCGTCAACCATCAAGTTAATATCATTATCAATGAGGAGTTTCTTCATGCCTTTACTCCATTTTCCCGGATAGCCTCCGATATGAGTAAGAAGAATATTGATATTCTCAACTTTAAACATTTCCAACTCTCTGCATTTTCTTCTCACCTCTCCATGATCAATATTGCCGCTGACAACCCTGACTACCGGAGCTAAATCCTGCAATCTTTCGATAATAGAAATATCTCCTACATCGCCGGCATGCCAGATTTCGTCACAACCGGAAAAATATTCACATATCCTGCTATCGAAAAAACTGTGAGTATCACTTAGAATTCCTATTTTCTTCATATAATCATAAAATAAAAAGATCAGACTCTCGGACTAATATCGTAATCCGGGAGTCTGATAATATTTGAAAATAAATCTTTAACCTTATTTCTTTATAACTTTCTTACCATTAACGATATAAAGACCTGCAGGAAGATTATTAAATGCAGCAGCATCAGCATTGCGCAGAACACAGATTCCGGTAATAGTAAATACATTGATTGTATCCTCATTACGATTGATTTCATCAACTCCACCATTACTGTCAATTGTATAGAAGAATTCCTGAACTCCACAGCTAAGACGCTGTTTAGTTTCCTCATTATAAGTAGTAAAATAGTTTTCAGGAATAACTACAACATACTTTCCATCAGGCACTGTTTCTACGGATGCGAGTACTGTCCAAGAAAGTTTGTCCTCAGACTGAGCTGTTTTATTATAAGTTGCTACCTCCGTGCGAGAGTCGCCTTCATCAATAGAATAAAGACGAATTTTCTTTGTAAGGTCAAATGTAGAAACAGCTACCGGTGAAATAAATTCAAGTACTTTAATATCCTCAAACGACTGATAAGTTCCTTCTTCAAGAATTACCTGAACACGTGCTGCAACCGGCTTAGCCACTTTGATATTAGTAATTTCAACAGCTTCATTCTGCATCACAGTTTCATCAGAATAGTAGAGATAGTATGCACCTTCAGGCACACTAAGAGTGTAAGTAGTATAATCACTTACCCAAGTAGTGATTTCTTCTTGAGGAGTAAGGGTCACAACATTGTCACTTGCTGTGATAGTGAAGGGATAAGAATTTGAAGAAACTTTCAGAGTAGCTACTGCACCATCCTCAACTTCAATCTCTTTCACATTGTCATAAGTAATAGTAACAGTAGGATATTTATCGTAAGCTCCGGCTTCAGGTGATACAGTATATGTCTGTTCCATATTTCCCTCAAGCGTGAGAGAATAGTTTATTTCAGGAGAGGGCATTGTTTTTCCGTTGGCAAGAGTCACATTATACAATCCCTCCTTGAGAGTAAGAGTAAATGCACCATTCTTTGCAAGGGGATTTCTGTAAGAGAACTGGAGGTCATTACGACCCATAGTGGGAGCTTCAATCTCCTTACCGTCGAGTTTGGCAACAATATAAGAAGTGTCAGCCTCATCATTGAGAGCTACATTAGTAGCACCGGTGAATGCGAAAGTGATTGTTTCAACAGTTTTTTGAGTAGAACCATTCTCAGGATCTGCAGACCATTCAATATTAACCGGCTCAGCAATAGTAACTGTATAAGTCATAACCTTATTCTGAACACTACCGTTGCCGTAATTAACAAGGAAGTAGTTAGCGGGGATAGTGATTACTATTTCACCCGGTGTATTAATATTCTCAGCGAGACGGAAAAGCAGTGGCTGGCTTATATCGGAGGTTGGAGCAGCAATAGCCTTACCGTTGAATGTGGCCGAAGGAGAACCGGTAGCGCCGGTGTAATTCATTACCATCTTTGATCCGGGGAAAGAGAAAAGAACCTCTTTAAAAGAAGTGACTTCTGCACCGTTGGCGGGGGAAGCAATCCAATCACCGCGCTGCCCGATTATAATATTGTAGACCATCTCAGGTGAAGAAAAGGCCTTACCTGAAGCCGGAGTGATAGTATAATATCCGGCGGGAATAGTCAGCTGATATTCACCGATTTCAGTAAGTTCTTCTGCATAGACCAGATAAGTATTTAGACCATCGGATGGCTGAGGAGCATCAATAACCTGACCATTGAGTGTAGCTTTTAGTTGAATATTGGGATTAATGGTGGTCTCACCCTCCGGAAGCGTAAGAGTCACCCCATTGAATGATGCTACCATAGATCCGGCAGCCGGAGAAGCACTCCATTCAAACGGAGTATCACCGAGTTGTTCTTCATCAATATAAATTTGAATTTCTTCACCTTGATCCATGCACTGGAAGACCCAAACAGCTTGTCCACCTACAAAAGTAGAAGTACAGCCAAGTTCATTCTTTTCGTCAAGCCCTTTAAATACTATATTATTGCTGTTGGCAGTAGTATTAATTGCTGCATAAGCCGGAGAGTCCTGAACGTTAAGAAATTTTTTCCCTTCCTGAGGAGTAAGATATCCGGTAGCATCTCCATTAGTTACATAGAAAGAATATCCATCTGAAGAGGGTGTAATCTTCACGATAGCGGTACCTTCAGGTAGCTCCGGAATAGTATTGTCATCAAAAGTGACATCTATTGCATTGCGATAATTTGCACTCTGCTCAGTACCCATGACAAAATGCTTTGTAGGGGTATTGTAGGCGATTACAGCATCTATTCCGGTAGAAGGAATAGAGGAATTGTCTGTAAGTCTAACCCAAGAGGCAGCTGAAGTAGAGAAGGCAGCGCTGCCAAGAGCCAGAACAGACAAAGACAGTAAAATTTTTTTCATATTGAAATTATTTAAATTAGGAATTTATGTTTTAGTCCACTTTATAGAGTACAAAATTACAAAAAAAATGAAAACAGGTAGTTTGATACAAAAAAAAAATGTAATTTTGCAGCAAAAGATGTGTGTTGGAATTGCACACTTGTCCTTAACTAAAAATTAAACAAAATTAAAATGAAAAAAGTTTTACTCCTTTCGTTATTCGGCGCTTCCGTACTTGGAATGTCAGCCGAAAACAAAATTTTCTTCCCCGAAAGTCCTGATGGTGAAACCCTCGGATATGTAACAGCTATATCAGGAAACGGTCGTTATGCCACAATTCTTGATGACGAAAATAATTTGTCTTATCTTTGGGACTATATTAATCCTTTAGAACTTGTTCAGCTTCCCGGTAAGTGTCAGGCATTTGATGTCACAAATGATGGAATGGTTGTAGGTTGTACTTATGCTTCAGGAAAATATACTCCCGCAATTTATAGAAACGGAGAATGGACTGCTCTTCCTGTTGATCCTACTTCATTGAATACAAATTTTGTGCGTCGTACTACTGATGACGGTAAAGTTCTTGGTGGTATTCAGTGTATTAAAGATGACAATAATGAAATGGCAAAAGGGTATCGTGCCTGCAAATGGACACTGAATGAAGACGGCCAATATGAATTATCGATGTATGAAAGCCTTCCGCCGGACGTAGCTCATCATCAAGGATTTTGGATGCTTGATATGAACAACGACGGCAGTATTTTCACCGGCTACATTATGTGTGGTGCAACTCAATGTACTATTCCTGCAATTGTAAAAGATGGACGTTATGACTATTTCGTAGAGGTAGAAGAGCGTCTTGAACCTTGGTATTATAAAGGAGAGCTTCAAGGATATGAGAAAGAGTATTATATTGACGGCTACCATGATACGGAGGATCAAAATAATTTTCAAGGAGCATTTAATACAATAGTTGACGGCATTTGTTATGGTAGCAGAACACAGGCTATTGATGTTACTCCTGAGGGTACCGGAAAACTTATTAGAGGAGCTTGTACATACGATATCAATAAAAATGAATGGACTGACAATTATGATTATGATGCATTCCCTATAGGTATGGGTGATAAAATTTTCACTTCCCATGCCAAAGTTCTTATAAATGGTGAAGCTAAATCACTTGCTGATGCATTTGATATAAAATATTCACAGGATTTGGTATGTGTTCAAGAGCTTAATTCCGATGGTACTGTGATGGGTGGTATGCATCAGGAGCTAAATCCTGCTACTATGGAATATATGTATTATCCCTTCATCATTGCACTTGATTATAATCCTGAAAAAGGTGTAAAAACTGTATCAGATGCCAATATATCCATTGTTGCCGAGAATGGTCTCATTAAGGTCAACGGTGCAGAAAATATAGCGATATACAGCATTGATGGAAAGTTTGTATCTAATTCTGCAGAAACAGCTGTAGATGGTGGGTTATATATTGTAAGAGCAGACAATGTAGTTCGCAAAGTGATTGTAAAATAAATCTAAAAAAATCTAAAATTCACCGAAAGATGAACAAAAATCTTTTGGTCGGCATAATTACGGTAATAGCGCCGGCGTCATCTATGGCGTCGGTGCATTCCGCTTATTATAAAGCTGACTTTTCATCAGGTACTCTGCCTTCAACTCTAAAATCGGAAAATATAAATTCTTTGCTTCCCGAAGAAAAGTATTATCGCCATGGATTTACAGCCGATGGATGGACTGTAGATGTTGTGGGATCAAAATATGCCGCTATCTCCCCTACTCATACACTGTCAGAGGAGGCTTCTTGTAATCGGCTTACTACCCCCTCTTTTCTTGTAGAAAGTGAAGATGCAATAGTCCGTTGGGCTGCACGCTCTCTTATTTCTGATTGCAAGGAAAGTTATAAGGTGATGGTTTCTGAAGATGGCTCGGAGGAATTTAATACAATTTTATCAATTGATGCTGAGGATTCCGAGTGGACATATCGTGTGGTATCGTTAAAAGGATATGAAGGGAAAAATATAAAAGTTATTTTTGAGTGTAATAGCATTAATAAATATATGCTTGCATTGAGCGATATATTTATTGGAGAAGCCGGAGATGACAAGTTATTTGCCATAGATGAAACTATTAAATTCCCGGCAGTGGAAGATGCTTATGTCTCAGGTACTATACGAAATATCGGCAGAACCTACCCTAACGCAGGTATTCAGGTTAGAATGGGCGATATAGCTGTAGCTAATGAAATGATAGGTGACTTTAAAACCGGCAATGAAATTAATTTTTCTTTCCCCGTAGATGCTGTAAAAGATACGAAGAATTCCTATGCAGTAGAAGTTGTGGATGGTGATGGAAATACAGTAACAGCTTTCACAGGAATTCTTTTCCCCTCGGATATGGCCAGAAACCAGATGATTGATGAAGGTACGGGTATGTGGTGCAACAACTGTCCCAATGCTGTAATTCAACTTGAAGATTTGAGAGTTAAATTTCCAAATCAGATAATTACTATCGCTACGCATGCGAATGACAAGTTTGCTGAAATGGACTATTGGAATGACATAAAATTTTACGCAATTCCGTACTATAAATCCAATCGTCAGAATGCAACGTCTGATATAAAACGTCTAACTGACAATCTGTACATTCCTACTACGGCCTCTATAGAAATAGAAGAATGCTATTACAATTTTGATATTGATACAATAGAAGTTGATGTATCAGCGTTATTTAGTGAAAATAAGGTAAACGAAGAGGATAACTTAAGAATTGGATATGTAGTGACCGGCGATTTCCATTCTGATTCACAAGACAGCGGAATATATCAGCAGAATGGTATTCTTCTTGCCTCCGGAGAACAATATTATTATCTTCCTACGATTATTCCGGCAGATTT
>CAYNNV010000024.1:0-19926 GCA_964398625.1 uncultured Sangeribacter sp.
ACTCTCGCTACGACTTATCGTCTGTTTACAGGGTCTCTGAATACTTGGTCTCCAAGCTTTTACTATAAGAAGAATTTTTTTAATTATCGCTGGACGATGACAACGGGAGTGACATATATTTTCAACAAATATAATTATTTGCGTCCTGACGGCACTCCCCTAAAAAAGAGTCATAGTTATATTGGAGTGTCATTTTATAATGATATTACTATTCTTCCAAAGCAAAAATTTTATGGGAATCTATACTTTTATTTAAATTCCCCCAGCCATTCTTTGTCATATCAAAATAATGATTGGCATTGTCAAATGTATCTCGGGTTGACCAAATATTTCCGATTCGGATCTCTGCAGGTAATGACACCATGGATCGACCTTCTTCAATTGAAATATAAGGGTAATGTCGAGACAGATAACTACAAAGTGACTTACAAAAACAGGAATTTACCGTGGAGAATAGACGTGATGTTTACTTATAATTTCGGTAACCGGAGTGTAAGACAGAATATGGTCAAAAAAGCTGAATAAAGGAGTAGTCATAGTTTATGAGTATTTTTCAACACTTAAGAGAGCGGTGGAAACTTCGTCCTTATCGGCAATTTGAAAATACCGAGTGTGGAATCACGTGTATTCGGATTATAGCTCGCTTTTGGGGAAAGAAAATCCCATTGGAGTATCTCAGGCAGATAGCGGATATAAGCAAAACCGGAATTTCAATCGCTCATCTTCTCGAGTGTTGTAAAAAAATAGGATTAGAGGCGAAAGCAGCTAAAATACCGGTAGAGAGCCTGAAAGATATGCCTCTACCGGCTATTTTATTTTGGGATCAGGGGCATTTCGTAGTTCTTTACGACTATTGCTCCCGCAGAAGAAAATTTTATGTTGCAGATCCGGCTTCGGGGAAAATGACCTTTTCGGACGAGGACTTCTTTCGGCATTGGAGCGATAATTCCGGAAAAGGGATAGTAATCCTTGCAGCGCCTGATGAGGATTTCCAAACTAAAGAATATCCCAAAGAGTCTTCATCGTTTCGCGGGATGTGGAAGATGATGTGGAAGACATTGGCCGAAAATCGAGGCAGAATAGCTACCATACTGTTTCTGTCGCTGCTTATACTTTTATTTGATATTTGCTTCCCCATACTCTTTCAGCGTACAATTGACGATGGAATTAACGGCCATAATATTTCTCTTGTATGGACTCTTATATTCAGTCAGCTGTTGATTTATATCGGGAGTTTCACGGCTTCATCGGTAATGAGCGTAATATCCACCAAGCTCGGGCTAAAAGTAGGAATAGAGATGGTAGGTCGCTATCTGGCGAAGGTGGTAAAACTTCCTATGGATTATTTCGATCGCAAAGTCTCAGCTGATCTTATTCAGAAGGTTAATGATCAGGATGTGCTTAAGAATTTTTTTCTTACAGTCCCCGACCTTGTCTTATTTACTATTCTGAATGTAATAGTATTCGCGGGTATGCTGCTGTATTACAGTCCTATGATTTTCCTTTTGCTGTTTGTGCTCAATCTTTGCGGTGCCGGCTGGACATTGCTGTTTAGGGGAAGTCGGAAATCGGTGAATTATTCTCTTTTCCGGGAATCTTCGCAAAACCGCAATACTCTCTACGAGATTATAAACGGTTTGCAGGAGATTAAGACCAACAACGCTCAGGAGGCAAGTTTTAATACATGGCGTAAATCACAAAATGAGATAAACAGACTGTCCGTGCGTTCGGCAATGGTAGATCTTTATATCAACTATGGAACATCCCTTTTTCAGCGACTCGGAGATATTGCCGTCACGGGAATTTGTGCCACTTTCGTGATTCAGGGAAGTATGACGCTTGGCGCAATGATGTCAATAAGCTATATTGCAGGACGCCTAAGCACTCCTTTGGGCAAAATACTACTCGCCATAAAGCAATATCAGGATGCGCGGATTGCTCACGAACGATTCCGTGATGTTGCGGAAATGCCGGAGCCGGAAGAGAAACCGCTGCATACAGCCCCGCAAGAAGCTATCGAACTACGTGATGTCGGCTTCAAGTATCCAGGTGCATCCTCGCCCATGGTGCTTCAAAATATCTCTTTGCGAATTCCTGTCGGTAAGACTACCGCTATTGTCGGACCAAGCGGCTGCGGAAAAACTACCCTCATAAAATTGTTGCTCGGATTCTATGAGCCTACCGAGGGTAATATTTGCGTTGATGGCGTACCCATGCAGGAGCGAGATCGCGACTCGTGGCTCAGTCACTGTGCTGCCGTGCTACAGAACGGAACTGTATTTTCGGGGTCAATACTTGATAATATTGCACTTTCAGATTTCGATAAAGACCGGAAAAAGGGGATGGAGGTTGTGGCAAAAGCATGCCTTGATAAATTTGTGAATAGTCTGCCGTTGGGATTATTTACTAAGATTGGGGCAACCGGTATGGAGCTGAGCGGGGGACAGAAGCAACGCCTGATGATAGCGCGTGCACTATATAAGGAGCCGCGGATTATGATACTTGACGAAGCCACTTCTTCGCTTGATGCCAACACAGAGCGGATGATTGTGGAGAATCTTGGAGATTTCAGTAATGCCGGACGTACACTGATAGTGGCAGCACACAGGCTTAGCACGGTTCAGAATGCCGATATGATCGTATATATGGATGGAGGAAGAATTGTAGAATACGGCACTCACGATGAGTTGCTGGGTCGTAAAGGCGCATATTTTACTCTCGTAAAAAATCAGATACAGCTTTCTACGCAAGATGGACCGTTACGTTAAGGGATAAGAAAGATTTTTTTCATGGATTTTTTTCTTAGGATAAGGAGACGGATAAAACTGTATTTTCATTATTCAGAAAATTTTGCTAAATTCGCAAACTGAAATGATTTGCTCGAAATATTCGTAATAATTAAATACTTAATATCCAACACCATGAAGCAAGACAATCTTGACGAAAATCTGACTACGTCGACGGGAATTCCCGAGAACGCGTTCAGAGAGCTGGGGGCAGACGAGCAATATACGCCCGTGATGCATCCGGCTCACGACCAAAAGGAGGTGACTCCTTATTCGGTAATTACGGGTCTTATTATGGCCATCGTCTTTAGTGCGGCAGCTGCTTATCTTGGCCTCAAAGTGGGTCAGGTATTCGAAGCCGCGATTCCAATCGCAATAATCGCAGTCGGTCTGAGTAATGCACTCGGTAAGAAGAATGCCCTCGGTCAGAATGTTATTATCCAGTCAATCGGAGCCTGTTCAGGCGTAATTGTAGCCGGTGCTATTTTCACCCTGCCGGCACTTTTTATCCTTCAGGCCAAGTATCCTGATATCACAGTGCAGTTTTATCAGATATTTCTGAGTTCCCTGCTTGGAGGTATTCTGGGTATCCTTTTCTTTATTCCCTTCCGCAAATACTTCGTGAAGGATATGCACGGAAAGTATCCTTTCCCGGAAGCGACGGCTACCACTCAGGTGCTTATTTCCTCGCAAACTGCGGCTGCTAAAGAGGGTGGCTCGCAGGCCAAGACTCTTATAGTAGCCTCGTTAATAGGCGGTATATACGATTATCTTGTAGCTACTTTCGGATGGTGGGCTGAGACCGTTACTTCCACTGCTTCAATGTGGGGACAGACAATTGCAGAGAAGACTAAGCTTGTACTTAGCTGCAATACCGGAGCGGCACTCCTCGGCCTTGGTTATATTGTCGGCCTAAAATATGCCTTTGTGATCTTCGCAGGCTCCATTTTCGTATGGTGGATTGTAATACCCCTGATGGGTACATACGGTGCTCCCGAGATGCAGGCACTCGAGCCCGGAATGATTTTTACTGACTATGCACGAATGATTGGTATCGGCGGTATCGCTATGGCCGGCGTAATTGGAATCATTAAGTCATGGCCGATCATAGCGCAGGCTGTGGGTCTTGCAGGTAGAGAACTTAAAGGAAAAGCTGCTGCTACGAAAGAAGTACGCTGGCAAATGGATATTTCCATGAAGCACATTGTATTCTTTGTGGTAATAGCTCTCGTAGCAGTCTTTCTCTTCTTTTGGTTTGGCGTGATCCACACTCTTTGGCAGGCTGCAATAGCTTGGCTTGTTGTAACAGTCATAGCGTTCCTCTTTACTACCGTTGCCGCCAACGCTATCGCTATTGTAGGTTCTAACCCGGTATCGGGCATGACTCTGATGACGCTTATTATAGCATCTGCAATATTTGTGGCCATAGGACTCAGCGGCACCAGTGGTATTGTTGCGTCTATGGTAATCGGTGGCGTGGTTTGTACTGCTCTATCTATGGCCGGTGGATTTGTTACCGACCTTAAGATCGGCTACTGGCTTGGTTCTACTCCCAAGAAGCAGGAGAGCTGGAAATTCCTCGGTACACTTGCCTCCGCAGCCACAGTTGGCGGCGTAATCATGGTACTCAATCAGGTTTACGGTTTCTCGGGAGAAAATGCTCTTGTAGCTCCTCAGGCTAATGCAATGGCGAAAGTAATCGAGCCTCTTATGATGGGTGGTGATACTCCCTGGATTCTCTATATGGTAGGTGCTATACTCGCGCTTATTCTCAACTGGCTTGGCGTTCCTGCTCTTGCATTCTGTCTTGGTATGTTTATACCGCTACAGCTGAATACACCGATGCTTGTAGGTGGTGCGATTGCTTATTTTGTTAGCAACAGTTCCAAAGATCAGGCTGTCAATGATGCACGTCGCGACCGCGGCACGCTTCTCGCTTCAGGACTTATAGCCGGTGGTGCACTCTTTGGAGTATTCGCTGCAATCACTCGTTTTGCCGGATTTGAATATGAAAACCCACTTCCGATGGAGACTTCCCAGATACTTGGTTGCGTGGCTTACGCACTTCTTATCTGTTACTTCATCTGGGATAGCAAACGTGCAAAACTTCCTACCCCCTGATAAGTCAATTAAGGCTTAATCTCCTTTTGACACTAATAAAACTAAAACAGGCCTTGGCTTAAATTTGCCAAGGCCTGTTTTATATGTGGAAGAATATTAATATTCCGCTTTCGGCGTGTAAATTATACAGCTCCTTTCTTAAGTAGATATTCAGCTATTTGCACAGCATTGAGTGCAGCCCCTTTGCGTATCTGGTCGCTCACGCTCCATAGTGTAATACCATGGTCGGAAGCAAGATCTTTGCGAATTCTGCCTACGTAGACCGGGTCTTTGCCTGATGCGAACAGCGGCATAGGGTATTCTGCTTTTTTGGTATCGTCGATTACTTCTATCCCTTCTCCTTTGCGAAGAGCTTCCTTCACATCGTCAATATCAAGAGGGTCTTCGGTTTCCAGCCAGATAGCCTCACTGTGAGCCCTGAGGACGGGAACGCGTACGCAGGTTGCACTTACCGCTATATTGTCGGAGTGAAGAATCTTGCGGGTCTCGTTATACATCTTCATCTCCTCCTTAGTATAATCGTTGTCCATAAAGACATCTACATGAGGGATGAGATTGTAGGCGAGTTGAGCTGAAAATTTTTCTACAGTCGGTTTTTCGCCGCGGGCAAGTTGGCCGCTTTGAGTCTCCAACTCCTTCATGCCGGTTGCCCCGGCACCTGAGGCAGATTGATACGTTGCAACGTGAATTCTCTTTATAGGAGAAAGACGATTAATCGGATTAATGGCCACAACCATCTGTATAGTTGTGCAGTTTGGGTTTCCGATTATGTTGCGTGGACGTACGAGGGCATCATCACCATTGACTTCAGGCACTACAAGCGGAACGTCAGGATCCATTCGGAATGCTGAAGAATTATCAATCATTATCGCCCCGTGGCGTGTAATGTCTTCTGCAAATTCCTTAGATGTACCGGCTCCGGCCGATGTGAGTGCAATATCCACACCCTTGAAGAGATTCGGATCGTGAGTAAGTTCTTCAACACGTATTTTTTTGCCACGGAATTCATATTCTCTGCCGGCACTGCGTTTTGAACCAAACAGGCGGAGATTGTCAAGAGGGAAGTCTCGCTCCTCAAGTACTTTCATCAACTCCTGACCAACAGCACCGCTGGCTCCTACGATGGCTACGTTCATAATTACTGCTTGCCTGAAGTAACTACTTTTCTGTCAATTTTCTTCACCAGTCCCTGAAGCACACTGCCCGGGCCGAGTTCAATAAATTCGTCGGCGCCATCGGCTATCATAGCCTGAACGTCTTGAGTCCAACGCACCGGGGCGGTGAGCTGCTTGATAAGGTTTTCCTTTATCTCGGCCGGGTCTGTATGAGGCTTTCCGTCAACATTCTGATAGACCGGGCAGCAAGGAGTCTTGAATTTAGCAGCTTCTATCGCTTCAGTAAGTTCCTCCTGTGCCGGTGCCATGATAGGACTGTGGAAAGCACCGCCGACTTTGAGTTTCATAGCTCTTTTAGCACCTGCTTGAAGCATCTTTTCACAAGCTTTGTCAATACCCTCCATAGTGCCAGAGATTACTATCTGACCGGGACAATTGAAATTAGCCGGGGCAACTATATCATCAATAGAGGCACATATTTCTTCCCCTTTTTCATCGGGAAGCGCAAGTACGGCAGCCATTGTAGAGGGGCGTGCTTCACAAGCTTTCTGCATAGCCATCGCACGGGCTGCAACCAGTCGCAGGCCATCTTCAAAATCAAGAGCACCGGCGGCTACAAGTGCGGAAAATTCACCGAGCGAGTGGCCGGCAACCATATCCGGATTGAATTCTTTACCGAGAGTCTTGGCGAGAATCACTGAGTGAAGGAATATTGCCGGTTGTGTCACACGTGTCTGCTTGAGATCATCTTCAGTGCCGGAAAACATCAGATCTGTAATTCTAAAGCCAAGTACTTCGTTGGCTTTTTCAAACATAGCACGGGCTTCTTCATTGTTGTCATAGAGATCTTTTCCCATGCCAACAAACTGTGCACCTTGTCCGGGAAAAACGAATGCTTTCATGAATTATAAATTAGAAAGTTCAACTTTAGTAAGAAATGTCAAAATACCGACATCTCTAAAATCCGTGCAAAGTTAATAATAATCATATACAAACAATGGATAATAGATGCTAAGAAGAGACTTGAAAGCATGAAAAGATGTTAAAATTCGCTTTAACTTTAGTGAATTTGTGCCTTAATTGCTATTTTTGCAGAAAGAATTGGAAAAATTTTTCTACTTTTACACCCTGAAATGAGTTACTCCGATCCTATAGATGAGACCAAGTTGGTGGAAGATTTGAAAAATCCTGCCACATCGCGTGCCGCATTCGATACACTGATGCGGTTGTACGGAGAGAAAATATATTGGCAAATCAGAAAGATCGTGTTGACTCATGATGATGCCAACGACTTGTTGCAAAACGTCTTTCTTAAGGCCTGGACCAATATAGAGCATTTCAGGGGTGATGCGCGCTTGTCAACATGGCTGTACAAGATAGCAGTAAATGAATCAATAAATCATCTCAACAAGGAGCGGAATAGGGCTAATTTAAATGTTGATGGAGAGGATGATACATTCCTTTTCTCAAAGCTTGAGTCTGATCCTTATTTTGATGGTGAAGAACTTCAAAAGCAACTTCAGGAAGCGATACTCACACTACCGGAAAAGCAACGCCTTGTATTCAATATGAGGTATTTTGATGAAATGAAGTATGACGAGATTTCGGATATTCTCGGCACTTCCGTCGGTGCGCTCAAGGCTTCTTATCATCATGCCGTGAAAAAAATCACCGACTTCTTTACTAAGTAATCTATATTAGATTTTATCTAACTCATTGATTGATAAAACAAATGCAGCCGGCTTCACAACCGGCTGCATTTAAGTGTTTTTCATAATACTTTTTCGAACTAACCTAACATCATGAAACGATTTTCTGTATTGTAAACATCACAGAATAGAAAAGGTTTGCTCAAAGAGAGAATTTTTTCAAAAAAATACAATTTTTGTATTAAGCCTATTAAACTTTTCCCTTCTCCCAATGTCACTATAATACAAATATAAACAGCCGCCGGCTTCGGCCACGGCATTATCAAGCAGAATATTACTATGGCCAAGGATGATAAGCTAAAGGAATTAGCCGGGAGTGAGTCCGGTTTCCGAGTGCCTGAGGGATATTTCCCGAAAGCATTCGCTAAGATTTCCGCATCGCTTCCCGAGCGAAAGCCGGCATTGCCTGAGCCACGCAGTTCAGTTTGGCAGAGAGTTAAGCCATTCGTGTATCTGGCGGCTATGTTTGCCGGTATATGGTGTATGATGCAGATGTTTCATATTGCGAGTCAGCAGCCGTCCGTCTCGCTTGACAATCCGCCCGCAGTATTTGCTCAGGTGGCTGACAGCGATGATTTTCTCGGATCGTATACTTCCGCAGGCTATGAAGACGACTATCAACTTGAGGAAGATTTGGCTACTCAATATGGCAGCATTGATGAATTTATAGAGGACTTTGATTATCAGCTTGAGGATAAATATAATAACATTGACGTATCTCAGGTCTCCAAAATATTGAATAATCAGAATTCTCACAGTTGATAAATGCAGAGGATATGTGAAGTGTGAATTACTGACTCATATTCTCTTCATTTTTTTGATATAACTACTTTTATTAATAAACTCTTGGTATGATAAGACGTATACTCTCAATATTGCTAATGGCATTTGTAATAACCTCCTTGTCGGCATCGGCTCAAAGAAATGATAAAAAAGAGGGTGGTAAATTTAGTAAAATGCTCGAGTTCAAGATTAAGTATCTGTCTCAAGAAATGGAGCTTAAAGGGGAACAGCAAAATAAATTTGTGACTCTCTATACTCAGATGAGCAACGAGATACACGAAGTAATGTCTCCGGCAGGCAAGTTGAAAAGAAAAGTAGAGAAAGATAAGAAAGCTACTGACGCCGACTATCAGCGCGCTTCTCAGGCTCTATCAGAAGCACAGACTAAAGTAACTCAGATTGAGAAGAAGTATCAAGAAAAATTCAAGACATTTCTTACTCAAAAGCAGATTTTCAAAATGAAGGAAGCTGAAGAGAAATATAGAGCCAAGCTTTACGAAATGAGACAGGAGAAGAAAAAAGGGAAATGATAAAGTGATGATTATGATTTAATATACAATGGGGTTTTGCAGAGTAATATCAGAGTGAAATCCCATTATTTTTTCTAATAAGCCTTACAATGAAAATACCTCAAGTAGTTAGTAGATATATTCTTGTTGCATTATCAATTGTCGCGATCTTTATTTTGGCAGCTGCAAATCCCGTTTCTGCCCAAAAGACTGTGAAAAGTAAACTTGAAGGACGGGTTGCTAATCAAACTGTCGGAGACAAACCTGATTTTGCGTATCCTCAGGATGTGATAAGCGGCGCGGAAAAAGAGATGAAAGCTGCAATAGCTACAGGCAATGAAGGTAAATGTGTCGACGCAGCTATTCGTATAGTTATAGCAAAAAATCTGATTAGTAAAAATAATGCAGTTGCTATGGCATCAATGCTTGATTCTCTCGCTGTTTCTGCACGGCAACCCTATAAAAGCATATATTATTCTCTTGAAGCTCTTCTTTACGAGCAATTATATAGAACTGACAGTTATCGTTACAGTCAACGTAATCTTCCTCTTGACAAGTTTCCGGATAATCCTGATGACTGGAGTAAGGAGCTTTATTCCTTGAAAGTAACAGAGCTCGTGAAAAAATCGCTTGCAGATTCTGCTGTTTTGAAGGGAACTTCAATTTCTGAATTGAAACAAATATTGACTGAATACGATGCCTTAGGAGAGAAATTTGTACCGAATGTCTATGATCTTGTTGCGCGCAGAGGAATAGAATGTTTGTCTCCGTTCATTAGTAATAAAAGAATTTTGCCATTTGGTACAGGTGCTACTAAAATCTCGGTTGATATGCAGGCATCTGAATTACGAAATGAGATTTTGGAAAGCATGGTCAATGAGTTTACTCCTCGGAATAATCCGTTAGCTTATACTGACGCTCTTAAAGAATATGCTGCTATTCTCAGCCACAATGAAGCATTCGAATATCTTATGAGTCATTACCCTGAATTGAAAGATACGGAAGGAGGCCCTATATTACTTACTTATGCAGCAGAATATCTTCCCGACAGTTTTTCAGAAAGATGGATGGATTTCTATCGCGAGGCAAAAGAGGTAGTTACTCTTCAGCGTGATTTTCCGGGACGGTCTTCTCTACTGTTGACCCTTGATAATATGGGTCAGGGAAGCGTTAAGTTGGAGTATCCGAATAAAGTATTGTCGGATTCTGTTATTAAGGTAAATGTTGAGACAAAGAATATTGCACCCTATTGGGTTCTGATGATAAAGTGTGATGAAGCTACTGTTGAGCGCACACATAGATTGGGAGAAATTTTAAAGAAGTGCAGTTTAGTTGATGCCGTAAGGGTGGAGTCATCAACTGATATTCCTGCAATTTCTCGCGACAGCATATTCTTTGAAGGGCGCTCCCCCGGATATTATGCCTTCTTACCATCCACCACCCGCAATCTTAAAGGCTTGATTACCGGAAATAATGGTAATGAAAGCTGGGTCGATATACTAAAGATTTCTGAGATAGAACTTCTCACAGCTTCACATAATAATGCTCTGACCGGCAGTGGGGTAGGCTCAGTATACGTGGTTTCTGCCACTAATGGTAAACCGATAAAAGGTGCTGATGTGAAATTTTATTATGATAATAGGAAACTTCGCAAATCAGCGCGCACCGATTCCCGCGGTCGGGTTGAAATGCCGGAAGGCTATAATGAGGTTGTTGCTTCTTACAACGGTAGTCGTGCTAATTGCTCTTCTCATTTATATCCATGGCGTGAGAATAAAAAAGATAGAAAGACAGTGCGGACACTTACAGATCTTTCTATCTATCACCCCGGCGATAGTATAGGAACTGCTGCCGTGGCTTTTTCCATTAATGACAATCACATATCACTGCTTACGCGAGAAAAGGTAAAACTTATTCTTTTAAATGCAAATAGCGAGGAGGTGGATTCTATCTCAGGCATGACCGATGATTATGGAAGATTTAATGGCTATCTGCATATTCCGACCTCTGGACTTCTTGGCATTTACAATATAGCCGCAGAGATAAATGGAAAGAGGGAATATTCTTCACATGTAAATGTTGCTGAATACAAAGCTCCAACTTTTTTTGTTGAGGTAGATGGAGTATCCGGCGAAATTGTAATGGGTGAAGATGTGATTATCAATGGTAAGGCTATGACCTATTCCGGATTGCCTGTATCAAATGCAGAAGTCGCCTTTGAGATTAATTATCGCCCCGTAAGTTGGTGGGATGAGTCTACTCCCAATGCCGCTTTTGCAGCAACTACCGTCACCGATTCCAACGGTTGCTTCGCGATCTCCCTTCCTACTTCTCGACTTAAGGGTACACCTTTCTTTCGTGGAATTTTTGATATTAACGTATCAGTTACTTCACCTTCCGGAGAGACAGCTGTAGCTCCGATGTTGAGTTTTTCCACAGGCAATGGCTATAGAATAACAGTGCCTTCGCAGCTTGAGGTTGAAGTGCCTGCTGACGGCAATTGTACAATTCCGGTTAGTGTGATTGATTTTCTGGGTAAAATTGTTGATTTAAAGATTGACTATACACTTTCAAATCATAAAGGAGAAGTATTGTTGTCCGATGCATTCACTCCCAACTCAAGAATAATCAATCTTTCCACATTCCCGTCGGGAGAATATCAGCTTTATCTTCGTGCTGCTACCCGGGATTCTGTCGCAACTCAGACAAGGTTGATTCTATATAGAGCCGATGATAAAAGGCCTCCTATTGCGACCCAGTTATGGCTTACCGAAGCAAACATGTATGCTTCGGCCAATGGTAAAGCAGAAGTTAAGGTTGGAAGTTCATACCCCGATTCTTACATCTTCTGCCAAATTTCTGATTCAGAAGGTTATTATGAAGAAAAATGGCTTGAAGTGAGCGATAATATTGTGAAAGTGCCGGTTAATTGCCGAAAGGAAAACAGTAAGACCGTAGTTCGCTTTGCATCGTGGAGAGATTTTGATAATAAGGATGCTTTTGTAATTGTTCGTCCGGCTTCTGACCTTAACAAGTTTGAAATTGCTTCGCTATCTTTCAGAGACAAAATCACGGCAGGCGATAAGGAAAACTGGAGATTCCGCATAAGTTATGCAGATAACTTAATTCCTTTCGCACCGGCTATAGCTGTTATGAATAACAAAGCGTTGACAGCCATTTCCCCTTTCAACTGGCATTTTGATGCAAAAGGCATGTTGTCAGTCAATGTAAATTCAAATGTGACTTCCTTCGGATGCGGGATAAACAATAGTTACTTTGCGTCACCATTGCTTCGTTCCGGTAATGATTATAAGGATAAGGCTATAATGCTGCCTGAAATTAATTTATACGGTAAGTCGCTTATAGGGAGTCTCTATGGTTCATCGCGTATTATGTACAAAATGAACTGTTCAGTTGCTACCGCTGATGGCGTAAGTAATGATATGGCCCTGGAGGAATCAGCTGTAGAAGCGCCTACAGCAGCTATTACTGTCAGAGGAAGCCATAATTTATATGCAGGTAAGGCAGAGCTTGCTGAGGATGAGGCGGAAATGAATGGTGAGGCAAAAGGAGAGTTGCGACCTGTTGAGATGCCGGTGGCATTTTTTAAACCTGCTCTTATTGCCGATAAGAATGGTGAGCTCGAAATTTCGTTTGAAGTTCCCGACTTTAATACATCATGGCTCTTTAATCTGCTTAGCTATGACAAATCACTTAATTCCGGTATTATTACACTTGAGGCAGTATCCTCAAAGCCTGTAATGGTACAGTCTAATCTTCCGCGCTTCCTCCGCACCGGTGACGTAATTACTCTTCCGGCAACAATATATAATAATACCTGTGCTCCAATTGATGCAACTGCCGTAATAGAACTGTTCGACCCGATGGACGGAAGTATTGTGGATAAAAAGGATTTCACAGTAAGGAGCCTTGCTGCTAAAGGTTCTGAAGTGATTGGTATAGACTACGAAGTGCCGGCTTCAATGTCTCTGATAGGATACAGAGTGGTTTGCTCATCCGGAAATTATTCCGACGGGGAGCAGGATGTGATTGGTATTCTCCCTTCCTCTACCCCGGTAGTAGAGTCTTTCCCGTATCATTTGTCAAGTTCTTTAAACACGGCAGAGATTAAGATACCGACACTTGATAAAGAGTCGAAAGTCACCTTGCAATACTGTGGTAATCCTATATGGTATTGTGTCACGGCACTTCCGGCGATAACTAATCCCGACAGCGAAAATCTGTTTTCTTTACTGCCTGCTCTCTACTCCAATAGTGTTTCGTCAGGTTTGATAGAAAAATATCCCCCGATAGAAGAGGCTCTTAAATATTGGATACAGAATCCCGCTGACTCTATGCTTGTGAGTCAACTTGAGCGGAATCCTGAACTCAAAACCTTTGCACTCAATAATACTCCTTGGGTCAACAATGCTCAGAGTGAGACACTCAGGATGTCGCGGCTCATCGGAATTACAGACAGGGGAGAGGCGAAACAGACCATATCTAATCTCATTGGAAAGGTTCTTGCGCTTCAGAACAGTGACGGAAGTTTCTCGTGGTGCAGTGGCATGAAGGGTGATTATTTTTCCTCATCGATAGCTCTTGGTTATATCGGATTGCTTGCAGATATGGGATATTTGCCTGAAAATAAAGAACTGGTTAATGCAATAGGTCGCCTCATACACTATAATCAGAAGGAAATACTCCGTTTGTATGAGTCCGGAAGGAAGACTGTGCCGACGGGAAGCATACTGACTTACTTGTTTGCAGTGAAGAATCTGAAAAATAATCGCAATGCAGCAAGTGGATTCACCGATTTGTGTAGCAAAGGATTAAAGGAGATTGCTACCGGTTGGAAAAAATTGAGCATATATGACGCTGCCACCGCCGCTATTGTTCTCGATAGAGAGGGCGACAAAGCCACGGCTCGAGCCATAATTGAGTCTCTGCGCCAAAGAGCCATGACTTCACCGGCCGAAGGAATGTGGTTTGACAATCTCGGAAGCGGCTATAACGGTGTAAGCCGTCTTAACACTACAGCGCGTGTGCTTGAAGCTTTTGCTAAGGTCAATCCTGAAGATACAGAAAGTATTGATGCCATACGTCAATACCTCGTGCTTCATCGTCGCGTAGAAGACTGGGGTAGCAGTTCATCAACCTGCGCCGTAATCAACGCTATTCTTACCACCGGCTCCGACTGGAAGCCCGAGGAGACGCTCCCGGTCTTCACTCTTGACGGTAAGCCATTACCGATTGTGTCCAATCCGTATACAGGTGAGGCATTGATGCCGCTTGATGCTGAGCAAGCGTCGGGAGCAACTATTATGATTTCCAGGGAGTCCGGAAGTACTGCCTGGGGCTCTGTGATGGCACAATATGTAGAGAAAATTGAAGATGTAAAAGCCGCTTCTGTGCAGGAGCTCAGTATTTCCAAGCAGATAGTCGTAGTTGATAATTCATCTGACGGTACTCTTCTCTCTCCTGCCTCTGTGCTTAAAAAGGGTCAGTTGGTACGCGTGATACTCACCCTGAATACTTCAAGAGATATGAACTATGTGGCTGTAAATGATCAGCGAGGTGCCTGTATGGAGCCTGTAGACAGGCTTTCATCCTATAAATATGCTGATGGCATTTCTCTTTATCAGGAGGTAAGAGATTCAGCTACAAATTTCTTCATAGGTTTCCTTCCTAAGGGTAGTCATATTCTTTCCTACGATTGCCGCATTACTGAAGACGGTGAGTTTTCCATAGGTATTGCCACCGTACAATCCCAGTATTCTCCGGAGGAAGTAGCTCACTCAGGCGGTGCTGTACTTGAAGTCAAAGGTCGGTAAGGTCAATGGTAAGCCCCTCATTGTTGAGGATAACATTTGGAAATATCTCTTGAGCTTCTTCCCTAAAAGGAGCGAGATCCGAATAACGTGATGAATAGTGGCCGGTAAGTAGCCATTGCGCGCCTGAATCGCGTGCAATGATAGCCGCTTGATGTGCTGTAGAATGATAGTGCTTCTTGGCTAAAGCAGCGTCCTTATGTAGATAAGTTGTCTCATGGAAGAGAAGATTTACAGGACCTATCTTTTCCGCTATCTCCGGAATAAATATGGTATCGGAGATATGTGCATAGCTTAGGGAAGGGTCCTCAGGTGTGGTGAGAATATCATTAGGTATCGTCGTGCCGTCATCACCTGTATAATCCATACCGGCTTTCAACCTGTTCATCCAGCTGAATGGAATATTGTAGTATTTTACCATTTCGCTGTTTATGTGCCGTTGGTTAGGTTTTTCCTCTAATACGAATCCCGTGGTTTGCACACGATGCTTGAGGGGAACCGTTCTGATGGAGTATGTGCGGGTGTCAAGTACAGTCTCAGCTCGTGATGAAGATATGGGTTCAAAGCGCAGGTCAAATGAACTCTCAGGACAAAAGTATTGACAAAACTCCTTGAGCTTGTCAATTGCTGAGCCAAATGTGTGTACAACTACTTCACCCGTAAGATTATGGAGATCCATGGTGCTTAGTAGTCCGGGAAGACCAAGTACATGGTCTCCATGAAGATGAGTAAGAAAAATGTGTCGAAGTCGGTTGAATTTGAGTCCTTGAGTCATCATTGCCTTCTGGGCGCCTTCCCCGCAGTCAAACATAATTAGAGTCTCACGGAAATTTATCACGGTGCATGACGGATTATGACGAATGGTGGGAGTCGCGCTTCCGCAACCGAGCGTATGAAGAAGAAATTTTGACATTATCACTACAATTTATGGTCAAAGTTAAGGGAAATTTTTTACTTTCACAAAAAATTATTAACTTTGTATCGCAGTGTAATCTAATAGATAATACTGAAGTTTTTTCATAGGATTAGATTTTTTAAGGTTTGTGCGAGGCGTGTCGTGAGATACTCCTCGTATTTTTTTTCAACGCAATCTTTCACCCAAATATGGGATTGCGGGAACGGTGAAAAATGTGCAATTTTGCAATGCCTATGAGATTGTTTACAACTATAATATTAGGACTTCTTTTTGCCCTTCCGGCATTGCCATTCTCAATAGTTCCGGACGTTAAGGATACGGTAATGCTTGAGGAGGTAACTATCTCATCTATAAAGCAGACCGATAAATTATACCAAAGTCCGGTTGCCTCGACTGTAATTGGCGCGGATGAAGCTGAAAGACTCAATATCGTGACTTTGAAAGGGCTGAGTGATATTGTACCTAACTTCTATGTGCCGGATTATGGTAGCCGAATCACCTCATCTATTTATGTGAGGGGGCTGGGAGCAAGAATGGATCAGCCGGTGATAGGATTTATAGTGGACAACGTGCCCTTTATGAACAAGGATTCCTACGATTTTGATATTGCCGATATTTATAGTGTGGAGATGCTTCGTGGTCCTCAGTCTACTTTATACGGTAGAAATACTATGGGTGGACTTATTAATATTTCCACACTCTCTCCCTTACGCTGGCAAGGCTTTCGCGGTAAACTTGACTATGGTTCTGCAAATTCCTGGAGTGCACAGGCCGGTTGGTATGGGTTGCTTAAACCGGGAATGGGTTTGGCGGCGGTAGCAGGATTCACATCTTCTGATGGATTTTTTAAAAATGAACTGACGGGCAAAAATCTTGATAAGGAGCGTCAACTCACTGCGAGATTAAAATTTGACTGGAATATATCATCCGACTTTGTGCTCCGTAACACATTCTCTTTATCCCGCCTTAGACAAGGAGGATATCCGTATGAGTATCTTCAGACCGGTAAAATTGCCTATAATGACACTTGTTTTTATCACAGATTCACACTAAATGACGGTTTGACTTTGCGATGGATTCTCCCTAAAGTAATTCTATCATCTATTACCTCTCTACAATACATTAATGATAATATGACTCTTGACCAGGACTTTCTCCCCGAGTCATATTTTACGCTTGTACAAAAAAAGCAAGAAACAGCACTGACACAGGATTTTGTAGCTCGCTCTTCAACACCGATAGGAAGGTATTCTTGGCTTACAGGACTGTTTGGATTCTACCGTCATTGCTCAATGCAGGCACCTGTTGTATTTAAGGAGACGGGAATTAAAGAGTTGATTGTAGATCATAGAAACTCTGCAAATCCTGCATTCCCGATAAAGTGGCTTTCTGATTCTTTCCCTCTCAACAGCGATTTTGAAATGCCCGGATATGGAATAGCTGTATATCATAGAAGTGAGTTAGATTTCAACCCGGTAAAAGTAACTCTCGGATTGCGTCTTGACTATGAACGGAGCACTCTTGATTATCACTCATACTGTAGTACTGCTTATAATATGTATTATTACCCTACAGGAAGCACTACAGCTGAATACCTTAAAACCGTTGCAATAGATATAAACGACCGTGGAAAGCTAAGCAACGACTTTCTGGAGTTGCTTCCAATGTTTGGTGTTGTATGGGATCTAAACAACAACAATATTTGCAATCTTTATCTGAATATTACTAAAGGATATAAGGCCGGAGGTTTTAACACACAGATGTTTTCCGATGTTTTGCAGCAAAGTCTTATGGGGCTTATGGGCATAGCATCGCTGTACGACCCGGAGGAGATAGTGAGTTACAAGCCTGAAAAGAGCTGGAACTTTGAAGTAGGTGCGCACTATGTATCCCCTGAGTCATCGTTTGAAGGTAGCGCTTCTCTCTTTTATATTCTTTGTCGCGACCAACAGCTCACCATGTTTCCTGATGGTACGACTACCGGCAGAATAATGACTAATGCCGGAAAGACGCGCAGTTTTGGCGGTGAACTGCAAGGAGCGTATAACTCTCCTTTCGGCCTGCGTATTTCTGTAGGGTATGGCTATACTAATGCTAAATTCCAAGAATTTAATAATGGCCTGATAAATATGGCCGGAAAATATATACCATACGCGCCCTCTCATACACTATCGGCAGAATTCTCTTGGATGAGGCAATTCTCCGATAATGGTTTCATCCGCTCTCTTTCGCTTGAGGGAGGACTGAGAGGCACCGGACCGATTTACTGGAATGATGATAATTCGCGCATGCAGAAATTTTATGCCGTTGTAAACGCTTCTGCTACTCTTTCAGGCAAAAACTGGAGCCTTATGCTTCACGGTGATAATATTACTGATACCCGTTACTATACGTTTTATTTCATTTCAATGAACAATGAATTCGTGCAAAGAGCCAAACCCGCCCTCTGGGGTGTGACTCTCAGATTATACTTCTGATAAATCTTATGAAATAATTAAATACAAATATGATGAAGAAATTTTTAATTTTCCCGGCAGCAGCGCTTGCCATTATCGCCACTTCTTGTAGCAGTGATACTCCTAACTCAAGTTCTTGGGGATTTAAGTCTCTAAATATAATTGCTCCGGAAGACGGCTCACAGGCTTATGCCACTTCAGGCAGTTATCAATTTACATTCAACTTTGATGATGCCAAAATGAAGGTGTCAGTATCTGATCTCAAAATAGGTGGAAATAACGTATCATTCATGTCGCCTGAATTCTCTTATAAATATTTCCAGTTCCTTAACGGAGAGGTTTATACATCAGATATGAGCGACTTTAACTCAGTTTCAGGCGGGAATTATCAAATTTCTGATCTTAGCCTCCGTGCTTATACTAATTTCGGATATCCGTCAGCTGCTTTTCCCGGAATAGTATCTTCGCCATCAATTCCCGGTGTGGTAAGCATGAAATATAAAATTGACGGCATAGCGGATGTTACCACATTTGCCGCTGATTCGTTTTATAGTGGTACAACCACCTCAAATACCGGGGCAGTAATGACACTTCCGCAATACCGCTTGGTCTTCAATGAAGACGCAAATGGCCTTACCGGAAAAGCAACCATGATAATCTACAATGCTCAATTTGATCCTAAAATGCCGGCTATAGCCATGTTTGCACTTAGAAATCTTGATGTAGAATATACAAAAGATGGATTTATGGTGAGTGGTACAGACCTTGGTTCTACTTATTGGTCTGATGCTGAAGGAGAAATGGAAAATCCTGCGTTTTCATTTGATTCGTTTAAAATGCAGACAACTCCCGGAAATACCTCTGAGGCGCGTATCGAGTTTGTCGTAGGCGGTGGCCGCTTCAGCGCTTCTGCGTTAGTTACCAATATACCATATTGAGTTGCCTCATACGTCACAATTAGTAATATATTATAAGGTGTAAGCTAAAATTCAACAAGAGATTCTCATTGGGAGTGCAAAGACCAATAGTCATTTTTTTTGGTCGTTGCACTCTCAATAGCAAATTACCGGTACGTATAAAAATGGCCGTAGAGCTGTCAATGTTAAAATCGGCGTATTTATTGGAATATTTTGTTGATTTGCTTGCGTAGTTAACATTTTTTAGCTAACTTTGTGCTAAATTTTATCGGCGAAGCGTCGATACACATGTTTTATTTAGCTAACTAACTTTAACACATACGATTATATGAGTCTTCTTTTGGAGATAAGCAATGGAGTGCTGGCAATTACTGCCACTCTTACGGGTATTACGCTCGTATTCGCTGCACTATTGATTGCAAAGCTTATATCTCCGCGTTCATTTTCTGTGAAAAAGTCAGAGCCGTATGAATGTGGTATTCCCACTCGCGGCAAGTCGATGATTCAGTTTAAGAGTGGCTACTATATATTCGCTATTCTTTTCCTTATCTTCGATGTAGAGACCGTATTTCTTTATCCCTGGGCAGTTGTGACTCGTGCACTTGGTACTCAGGGTCTTGTTTGTATCGGTATCTTCTTATTCATAATTGTTTTAGGCTTGGCTTATGCTTGGCGGAAAGGAGCACTCAAATGGCAGTAAAAGATGTCAAGATAAAAAGCATGAAGCGTGAGGACTTCAAAGATAACGAATATATAGATTCGCTTGTTGAAGAACTCAATGCT
>CAYNNV010000025.1:0-18732 GCA_964398625.1 uncultured Sangeribacter sp.
CTTCTCCTGGCTAATGCCCTTTGAGGAGAAAGAATTCACACAATATTTTCTCCCACATGAATCACCGGAAGTGAAGGTTGATGCGAGTATAGCTGAAAGAGCAGTGAAACCGATACGCAGGATGCTTGAGATGTCGTAATAACCGGCGGCTTTACGATGCAACGTATAAAGAAGAATATAATAGAACTTACTCGCACCACAGCTGAGGAATTTCGCTCATCTTCTCATCTTCCTATCAGGGTGGTGGCCGACAATATACGTTCACTTCATAATATAGGTTCGCTTTTCCGTACAGCAGATGCCTTTGATTTTGATGGAATAGTGCTTTGCGGCATATCAGGATGTCCGCCTCATCCGGAAATATCTAAAACAGCTCTTGGAGCAGAGGAATCAGTGAAGTGGACTTATCAAGAAGATGCGGAAGAGACTGTGAAGAGTCTCAAGGCGGAAGGATGGAAGATATGTGTGCTTGAACAGGTAAGAATGAGTATTCCACTTCAGGACTTCAGAATAGCTGAAGGAGAAAAATATGTGATAGTAGGAGGTAATGAAGTGGAAGGAGTGAGCCAGAATATAGTTGATATTGCCGACTATGTGCTTGAAATTCCTCAATGCGGTGCCAAGCACTCGCTAAATGTATCGGTGAGTTGCGGTATAGCTATGTGGCACTTCTTCTCGCAATACATCGCAGCAGACCGAATCCGCCGATAAAGGTGACAAGTATGCCGAGTTTATTTTTAAGGCGTACGCGTGGATTAATCAGTGATCCCCGCCGATAGCGTCTTATGGTGTGCTTGCATCGCTCCTCTACTTCGTGACGCCTGAGTCCGTTAGCCTGCAGGAGATTGAAGATATTGAAGGCGGCGCTCAATGCCCTGTCTTCAGCTGCTTTGAGAAGTGAGGGGCGGGAAGACGATATCTCTCTTACTATATTCTCAGTGACATCAAGAGCTGCAAGGCGTGCTTCTGAATAGGATGATATGAAGCTTTCCGGATTCAAAGTATATAAATAGAGAGGTTCTGATATCCATACTACCTTTTTCGCTCTAAGAAAGATATCAGGAAAAAGGGCAAGATCCTCATACCTTCCTTCAGGAAAGTTGATATTTTCAATGATTTCCCTACGATAAATTTTGGAGCATGTGGAGCAGTCTATATGAAGCTGATAGAGACCGTCGGCCACAGCTTCTTCACCGGTGAAAGTCTTTGTTATGAAGTTTTTACGATATAACTGTGGAATTGGAGTATCAGAGTTGACGCGAGTCATGGGAGCAGCCGCTATATCAGCCCTATCTTTCTCCATGAGGTTGAGAAGAAGAGTTACAAACATTGGATGAAGCCGGTCATCGGCATCTAAAAATGTTACAAATTCACCCTTTGACTTCTCAAATCCGTATTGACGTGCCGGTCCCGGTCCGGATGGTAATATGGAATAAACGGATATCTCAGGATGCACTGAGGCATATTCACCGGCTATATTGGCTGAAGAATCCTCGGAACCGTCGTCTACCACAATTATTTCTTTGCGGCAATCATTAAGAGCAAGAGCAGAATCAAGGGCCGCACTGAGATATTTCTCAGCGTTCTTCATGGGGATAATTACCGAAACAAGGGGGAGTTGAGCCTCTTTTGTCACCTTCATGGCTGCAAAATTAAAAAAATATTTCATATTATCGCAGTTATTATTAATTTTGTGAGCGTAACACGGCTACGTATATAATTTTAACAACTGTTTATGAAATACAATCGCATTCTACTCAAGCTTTCCGGTGAATCGCTTATGGGAAAAGCCGGACACGGCATAGATGCTGAAAGACTCCAGTCTTATGCCCGCCAGATCACAGAGGCTGTGAATTCCGGCGTGCAGATAGGCATTGTCATAGGAGGAGGTAATATCTTTAGAGGTCTGTCCGGCGCAGCTGCCGGTATGGATAGAGTTAAGGGTGATCAAATGGGTATGTTGGCCACTGTAATCAATTCCCTTGCCCTATCATCAGCTCTCGTAGATGCCGGATGTACTGCTGAAGTATTTACAGCCATTCCGATGTTTCCTATTGGCAATCCTTACAGCAAGTGGAAAGCTGTTGAAGCCATGGAGCAGGGAAAGGTGGCTATCATGAGTTGCGGCACCGGTCAGCCCTATTTCACTACTGACACCGGTTCTGCCCTTCGTGCCATAGAGATAGAAGCCGAAGTGATGCTCAAGGGCACAAGAGTGGATGGAGTATATACTGCTGATCCGGAAAAAGACCCGACAGCCACTCGCTTCGATCATATCACATACGATGAAGTGATGCAGCGCGGACTGAAGGTGATGGATCTTACTGCAACTGCCTTATGTAAGGAAAATGGTATGCCTATATATGTCTTTAACATGGACGTTGAGGGGAATCTTATGAAGATGCTCCGAGGTGAGAATATAGGCACATTGGTTACAGCCGATTAATTATTAAAAATCTACATATATGGAAGTTAACGAATATCTACAGAATGCGGAAGACGCCATGACGCTCGCCGCCGACTACTTAGACGAGACTCTAAGTCATATCCGTGCCGGAAAAGCCTCAGCCAAACTTATTGACGGCATCCGTGTGGACTACTATGGAAGTCTTACTCCCGTATCGCAGGTGGCTAATGTATCCGTGCCCGATGCGCGCACTATTGCCATTACTCCTTGGGAAAAGAATATGATAAAGGTGATAGAGAAGGCTCTCATTGATTCCTCTCTCGGCATTACTCCCGAAAATAACGGTGAAGTGATCCGCCTCTGCATACCTCCACTCACTGAAGACCGCCGTAAGGAGCTTGTGAAGCAGTCAAAGAGTGAAGCTGAGACGGCTAAAGTATCAGTGAGAAATGCACGTCGCGACGCTATTGACGGGCTAAAAAAAGAGATCAAAAACGGTCTGAGCGAGGATGTGGAGAAGGATGCAGAAAATGAAGTCCAGAAACTTCACGACCGCTTCATCAAGAAGATTGATGAAATTTTCGCTGCCAAGGAGAAAGAAATTCTTACCGTATAATTCTTATCGTCCCTCATTACTAAACTTTAAGGCTGCACTTTGTGTAGCCTTAATAGTACTCATAGTACTCATAGTACTCATAGTGCTCATAGTTCTCTTGGTTCTCACGGGCCGGCTGAATTTTTTATGGGGATAGTTAGTGTGGTTTCAAGTTTTTTGCCTATATTTGCGATTCAATTGATTCTGCTAAATAAATTACATTCTCCACATTATGAATAAATTCAAACGCTCTCTAATACTGATTTTCACAGCGCTTATCGGGGTCGCCCCGGCTTTTTCCGTAACTCCCGATGAAATGGAAAAAGCTCGCATTATTGCTGCTCAGGCTTATTTGCGATATGTAAATAATGGTTCCGGCTATCTTGACGAGGTGCATCCATCATCTATGGCCGACCTCGAAAGCCATCTCAAGGAGAAAGAGAAAGAGAATCTGAAGAAATTCAAGAGTGTAGGTAATCCTAAAGACTACAGTTCCTGGACCAAGCAGCAACTTTCCGACTACTGGAGCAAGACTTTTCTTAGCGCTCCGGGCCTTGATCCTGCAGGTAAAGCTGCCGGCAGAAGAATATCATCCCGAATTAATGCAATGACGGTATCTGAACCGCAAGCTCAGACTCAAGAAAAACCGGCTCAGACTGAAGAGAGTGTTGTGGCACAGACTTCAGAGGAAAGTCAGCAGCTCAATGAGCAGCCGGAAAGCGATAAGCCTGTAGTAGAGCCGCAGAGTACTCAACCGGAACCCGTACTTTCAACTGAGGAAGTAACTGCTGACAAGGAAGAAATAAACGATGAAGAATCCAAGGATGAAAATACCGCTTCTTCCGAAGAACCATCTTCATCCACTCCAATATATATACTGCTTCTCGTAGTCCTCGTAATAGCTGTGATTTGGGTGGTGGTTTATGCCGTAAATCTTAGCAAAAAGCAGAATATGGAGAAGGAGGTGCGCCGCACCGGACGTCGTAGAAGAGACTATGATGAAGAGGAAGACTATGAAGAAATACCTGAACGTCAACGTCGGCGTAATTACAAACCCGAATATGAAGATGCCGGCGAGATAGACAATATGCGTCGTTCGTTTGCAGCCACTCTCGCAGAAAAAGATCGTCGTATATCCGCACTACAGGAAAAATATGAGGAACTGCAGACCAACAATGCAGAAAATCTTGCTCATATTTCGCGTCTGCGCCGAGAAGTGGCTGAACTCAAGATAATGCGTGACGAAGCCCGTGTAGACCGTGCAGCTGAGGCTACCCCTGCTCCCGAGGAGCGCCGCCACACACAATCGCGCCCCGCTCATACCATCTATCTGGGCAAGGTGCAGGCTAATGGTGTATTTGTTCGCGCTGACCGTGATATAGTCCCCGGACAGACAATCTTCAAGCTTGTTACTACTGATGGCGTTTCAGGTTCTTTCACCGTAGTAGAAAATCAGAAGTCGCAGGATGCCGCTCTTGATATGCCGGAAAACTTCCTGATCAATGGTTGCAACGGCAGCGATCTTTTCGATACTGACGGAAAATCAGAGATTATAACCGATACCGCCGGTACCGCTATCTTTGAAAACGGCGTATGGAAAGTGATACGCAAAGCCAATATTTCATATAAATAAATGTTAAGATTCTCCGGATATATATGTGCGTTGGTAGTATCGGTAATGTCGCTGCCGGTATTTGCATCATGTACCAGTCGCAATACAGGTGAGGCAGAAGATGATACAGGGACTTTATCATCTTCTCCCGCTATTACCTTCAATACAGATTCTGCCTTCAAGTATCTTAAGAATCAAGTAGATTTCGGCCCTCGTGTGCCCGGTACCGCGGCTCATGCCGCTTGCCGGGAATGGCTGGCCGACGAGTTGCGCCGACATGGTGCTCAGGTGGAAGTGAGGAAGAGTCCGGTCACTACGTATAAAGGGGAAAACTTCACAGCTTACAATATATTTGCAAGCTACAATCCCGATGCTGAAGAGAGGTTGTTGCTATTAGCCCATTATGACACTCGCCCATGGGCCGATTCCGATTCTGATTCCGCCAATCATTTGCGTCCTATTGACGGTGCCAATGACGGTGCGTCAGGTGTAAGTGTGCTGCTGGAGCTTGCCAGAGCATTCAATACCACTAATCCCGGACGTGGTATTGATATACTCTTTGTTGATGTAGAAGACAGTGGCTCGCACGATGATGAGGATTCCTGGGCGCTTGGCACGCGCGAATTCGCCTGCGACGCTGCAGCCCGCGGTTACAATCCCTCACAAGCCATTCTCCTGGATATGGTAGGTGGAAAGGATGCAAGATTTTATCGCGAATATTTCTCTGAAAATGTGGCTCCTCAACTGCTCTCGGAGCTTTGGAATACTGCCGACAGAAGCGGTTACTCAGAGAGATTTGTCAATAAGCAGGGCGGAGCCGTCACTGACGACCACCTGGAGCTGATAAAAGTAGGAATTCCGGCTATTGACATTATAGAATTCAATCAGGCGTCAGCCACAGGATTTTCTCCTACATGGCATACTATGGATGATAATATCTCCAATATTGATCCGGAATCGCTTAAAGCCGTAGGGCAGACTCTGCTCAACTTCATTTATGGCTTTGCTGAATAATTAACTATAACTCACATTAAATATGAATTTTGTAGATGAACTTAAATGGCGTGGCATGATCCACAATATGATACCCGGTACTGAAGAACAACTCAATAAGGAGATGACTACCGCTTATGTAGGTATCGACCCGACTGCCGACAGCCTCCACATAGGCCATCTTTGCGGTGTGATGATGCTCCGGCATCTTCAGAGATGCGGTCATAAACCTATCGCTCTAATCGGTGGTGCTACCGGTATGATTGGCGACCCTTCAGGAAAGAGTGCCGAGAGAAATCTGCTTGATGAAGAAACTCTGCGCAAAAATCAAGAAGGTATACGCCGCCAGCTTGCGCGTTTCCTTGACTTTGATTCAGATGCTCCCAACAAAGCTATTTTAGTCAATAATTACGATTGGACTAAAGATGTGCTTTTCCTGGATTTTGCCCGCGAAATAGGAAAGCATATCACTGTGAACTATATGATGGCCAAGGACTCAGTGAAGAAGCGTCTTAACGGTGAAGCACGTGAAGGATTGTCATTTACTGAATTTACATATCAGCTGCTCCAGGGATTTGACTTCCTGCATCTTTTTGAAGAATACGGATGCCGTCTGCAACTTGGTGGTTCTGATCAATGGGGCAACATCACCACCGGTACAGAGCTTATCCGCAGAAAACGCGGTGGTGAAGCCTATGCACTCACCTGTCCTCTCATCACCAAAGCCGACGGTACAAAATTCGGTAAGACCGAAGGTGGCAACGTATGGCTTGATCCTGAGCGCACTTCTCCCTATAAATTCTATCAATTCTGGCTCAATGTAAGCGATGATGATGCCGAGCGATATCTTAAGATTTTCACTTTCCTCACCAAAGAGGAGATTGAAGCTCTTGCTGCCGAACACGCTCAAAACCCCGGTGCACGCCCTTTACAGAAGAAGCTTGCCGAGGAAGTCACTGTCATGGTGCATGGTCGTGAGGCTTACGATGCAGCTGTTGATGCCTCCGGAATTCTATTCAGCAAAGATGCAGCCGAACGTCTGAAGAATATTGACGAAAAGACACTGCTCGAAATCTTCGAAGGCGTGCCTACTTTCGATATAGAGAAAGCTCGCCTTGAAGAGGGCGTGAACCCGGTGATTCTTCTTGCTGAACTTACTCAGGTATTTCCCTCTAAGGGTGAGGCCAGAAAGATGATACAGGGTGGCGGCGTGAGCATCAACAAGGAGAAAATAACAGATCCTAACGCCGTCATTACCACCGACTCCCTGCTTGGGGGTAAATACATCCTCGCTCAGCGTGGCAAGAAAAATTATTACCTTATCAGCGTAAAATAAAAGTAAATAATGAAAAAATCTCTCATTTTCCGCTTCCTATCGCTTGTACTTATAGCATTGACTTTCACTTCATGCAATAGTAGCGACGAACCGAAACTTCCCGGCGATGTACCCCTATGGCTTCAGTATCGCCTCGAACTTCAGAAGAATATTAACGGAGTAGTAGAATATAACGCTTTTGCCAATTTCCGAGCTTATTCAGCTTCCGGGCAGCTCGTGAAACTTAACAACGGAGCTGAAATCCTTATCAACGGAAAAGGGATGACATATTTCCATACTGAAGAGGCTAAAGACAGCTGGGACTATTTCCGCCAGTTCTCATCCAACGAAATAAGCGGCGAAGTAGGATTCACATTCAAGAGAGGCAATGGTGAAGAAGTAAAGACAAGAGTCAATCCTGACGATGTGGTCTCAACTCCTATTCCTGAATCTCTGCGCAATCTTACCCGCGGGCAGGTGATAGTACTTCAGATTGATATGCTGCGTCCCCTTACCTATACTCTCAGTCTCTCAATGCGCTCAAGCACCGGTGCTGTGGTGTATAACTGCGAGACGATAGGTGCCGGCACTTTCCGTGTGCCGGACAATGCACCGGTATCTTCAGCCTACTCCTTGATACTCAATACTGTTGAGACGCGCTCAATACCCACTGCAAAGGGTGTGGCCGGCGGCGAAATCACTATCTCCAACGCTACTACGCTTACCGGTGTGAGTGTAGCGGAATAATCTGAGATATAAATGATTGAGGATAAAGATAACTGCACGAAGCCATCGCAACTCTGCATAATGCCCGGCCTTAAAGCCGGGCATCCTCTTGGTTTCCATAAAAGCGAGAAGCTCCGCTATCGCAATCTTGTGGAATCACTGTTCGCACATGGCAAGTCGGCTTATCAGCCTCCCATCAGGCTCGTATGGCGCGTTCTGACAGAGGAAGAACTGGCTGCTTCCTTCCGTCGCGACATACCGGAGACAGGTAGGGTGCAGTTTATGATTACAATCCCCAAAAAGAAGCACCGAAAGGCCGTGATGCGAGTAAGGCTGCGCCGGCTAATTCGAGAGGCTTACCGACTAAACCGCCATATTCTCGCGCCGGCTCTCGAGAAGAATACTCACATCAGAACTATCTCTCTCGGATTCATCTTTCTTGACAGTTCTGTACCGGATTATCACACAATAGAGCATAAGGTGCGGTCTCTACTTGCCAAGGTTGCAGGAAAGCTACTCTCCGGCGCACCGGAAACCACGACATTACATCCTGAAGATATTGATTGATGACACTGCACAAAATCCTCTCTTTTCCACTTATTGTATTGATAAGATTCTATCAGCTGTGCATCTCCCCGATGCTTGGCAAAAATTGCCGCTTTACTCCTACCTGTTCCCAATATGCACTTGAGGCAATCAGAAAATACGGTCCCTTTAAGGGGCTGTGGATGGCAGTGAAGCGTATAGGCCGGTGTCACCCCTGGGGTGGAAGCGGTTATGACCCGGTGCCTTAACGCCTTATACCTGCCGACAATATGATTCCCGACAATATTATAATTGATGTCCACACTCATCGCCCTGCTCCTTATCCTCAAGGGATAGTAAGTCAGTCAGCTCTACTCCCCTTTTCTCCGGTCGCGGAGCAATATTACAGTGTAGGAATTCATCCCTGGGAAGTCACGTCTGCAATTTCAGAAGCCGAATACAAGGCATTGGAAGAGGCTGTAGCGCGCCCCGAAGTTGTGGCAATCGGTGAGTGTGGATTGGATCTGTTGCGTGGCGGTCCGCTTTATAAACAGATAAATATATTCACGCGCCATGTAGAGCTTTCGGAGCGCACCGGCAAGCCTCTTATAATCCACTGTGTTCGCGCCCACGATCATCTTCTATCTTTGCGCCGCGAGTTGAAGCCGGAACAGGCGTGGGTAATTCACGGCTTTCGTCAGCGCGGGTCAATAGCGCGCCTTTTTCTTGATGCCGGCTGCTACCTTTCATTCGGAGACAAATACAATCCTGAGGCACTACGGCTATGTCCTAACGACCGTATGTTGTCTGAAACCGATGACTCCCGCGCCGACATTTCGGATATTATAGCCTCTCTTGCCGGGAGTAGGCAAATTCCCGCAGAAGAATTAACTCAAATTATTCTTGCCAATACCTCTTTACTCTTTCCCAGCACCGCTTCACTATAAATCAAGGAGCGTGGTGCCGACTCTAAATACCTATTTTTTAGTAGGAGCGATATTAAATATACCGATTTTAGAGAATTGACAAGGAGGGCTAAGCGGCTGTAACTTTGCAGTCGCTTATGAATACTTTCCGACTCATACTTTCCACAATCATATTTCTGATAGCCTCTCTCCGGGCCTTCGCTACTACTACATCTCCGGATTCAACCATTAATCTCGAAGAGGTAGTAGTGCGCGCCGCAAGCACTGCCGACCGTATGCGTGAAGGAAACTTCACCGCTTCCGGGGTCGACATCATAGGTAAAGTTTCGGCAAATACTGATATCACTTCAATCATTGACCGCGCTGCAGGTATCAAAATCCGTCGTGAAGGGGGGCTCGGTTCCGATTTTGAATTGTCCGTAAATGGTATGTCGGGCAATTCGGTGCGCTATTTCATCGATGGTGTACCTTTGGAAAGCCTTGGTAGCGGTATCACTCTTTCCTCTTTACCTGCATCTATGATTGATCATTTAGAGATATTCAAGGGAGTTGTACCCGGCTATCTCGGGGGCGACATACTCGGCGGCGCAGTCAACATTATCACCCGCTCCACAACTCGCAATTGGCTTGACGCCTCCATTAGCGCCGGGTCATTTCATTCCTATAATGCCGCTTTAAATGCTCGTTGGAGTCGGTCGCCGGATGCGGTGATTTTCAAGCCTTCCTTTACTTTCACATCTTCAAAAAATGATTATACCATGAAAGGCGTTGAAGTATGGGATGAAGAACAAAGAAAATACGTGAAAGTCAATCGAAAACGTTTCCATGATAATTACCGCCTCTTTTCCGGTATGCTTGAAGCCTCCCTTGAACATCGCTCCTGGGCCGATATGATAGCCTTAACGGCCAATATAGCTGCCGTGGATAAAGAGATACAGACCGGATCTGTGCAGAGTAAGGTGATTGGCGAAGCCACACGTTCAGAAATTTCATTCGGCGTAGGTCTCAGGTATCTCAAGCGCGACATTCTCGTACCAGGTCTTAACGCCAGACTTAGTCTCTCCCAGAGTTTCAACATATCCGAAACCACTGATACAGCCATGCGGAAATATGACTGGGACGGCCATTGGATATATTCCCCTCGCAATGAAATCACCGGTCGCGGGCCCTCTATCCGCCATTATTATCGCCCGGCAACGGTGCTTACCGCTCTGCTGGATTATAAGCTCCGTGATAACTCTGACATCACTGTAAATTATCTCTTCAATCTTTCCGGAAATCGCCGCCGCGATGACCTTGATACCGAGTTTGAGCCTTCCGACGATAAGATTGCAAAGCATGTAGCCGCAATCAATTGGGACAGCAGTTTTCTCGCTGATCGCCTTACTACTTCACTATTCTTCAAGAACTACATCACCTCATATATTATCAATCAGACCGACCTTCCTTCCGTCACCGGCTCGGCTTCCATGGCCGGTCATTCCGTTAAATATTACCCGGGCTACGGTCTCTCGGCGCGCTATTCTGTCATTACTCAGATGCTCGCTCTCAAAGTATCGGCTGAAAACAGTGTGCGTCTTCCCTCAGCACGTGAAATGCTCGGCAACGGCTCTACAATCTACGCTAATGTAGCCTTAAAGCCTGAACGCAGCATCAACCTCAACCTCGCACTCACCGGCGAGATTCCTTTGGGAAAAGAGCAGTTTCTCACCTACGAATTTACCGGATTCATGCGTCTTGCAAAAGACTTCATCCGCGCTTCTGTAGCAGAAAAGGAAGGTATGATGCAATATACCAACGAGCCCTCAGTGCATATCCGCGGTATTGACTGCGAAATCACATATTCCTTCCGCGCACTCCACGCAGCCCTCAATTTCAGCTGGCAGGATTCACGAGACCGCAGAAGATACCTTGATGACGGCAATCCCTCAGCCACTTTCAATAACCGCGTCCCCAACAAGCCCTGGCTTTTCGGACATCTCGAAGCCGGATATTCGTGGCGTGGCGTACTAAGTAAGAAAGACAATATCCGCATCAATGCATCATACGATTATGTGCATTGGTTCTTCCTCACTTGGGAGGCATACGGACAGAGAGATTCAAAGGCTAAGATTCCGACCCAGAATATTGTCAATGCCGACATCACCTACGCATGGCAAAATTCAAGATATTCACTCACTCTCGAGTGCAGCAACATATTCGATGCTACGGCCTATGATAGCTACCGCCTGCAGAAGCCGGGCCGTGCCCTCAATATAACTTTCCGATTGTTCTTGCGCTAATTACCAATAATATAAATAAATGTATCAAGTAATATAATCATGAAAAAATTCCTTTACACCCTGACAGCAGCATTATCACTGCTTGGCATGTCATCCTGCTCTGACAAGGATGAGCCCCTTGTGAATCCTGACAACAATCCCGCCGGAAATACCTCAGGAGTACATTACGACGTATTTCTCACCATCGGCAAGCACGGCGGTATGAATCTCGGTGACGGCACCATAGTTCGCACGCTCTCATCCCTGGATGCCTCTGAGCCTACAGTTGACATCAAAGGCACAGGCCTCGAGTTTCGTGCCGGCGACAATACCCTTTCCATGGAAGCTATCGTAAAAGACGGCTATTACTATCAGGTGCCCAATTCCAACGACCGCTTCGTGAAGTTCACTGTTGGGGAAAATGCCATTACCGTGGTCAATGAGCAGCCTTTTGTAAAGAATACATACAAAGTGCACAGCTATACCCACACATGGCTTCCGGACAACAACCTCCTTATCGTGGCTGCCAATGGAGCTAAAGACAAAATTCTTTGGACCAGACTTAATGCCGACAATCTCTCGATTATTGATGAAGGCACTCTTGACATTGCTCTTCCGAAAGATGCCGCCACATTTACCACTTCTGGTCTTCTTTCATATTGTGAAAAGACAGGCAAGCTCTATTATTTCTATTACGGCAAGACCACCGGTTCGGGCATGAAGTCTACCCGCGTGGGCAATTTCCATGTTGCCACTCTTGATCCCGCAACTATGGCTGTGCTCACTGACCATGAGACTCCTCTGGCCGAGGAGATGACCGGCAGTGCTTTCGGCGAACTGATGCAGAACTTCATTGCCTACGACGAAACCGGAAATCTATATCTCACAGTATTCTCTACCATTGACGGTGAGGAAGTAGGTAAGATTTTGAAAATCAATGCCGGCGCCGATAATTTTGATTCCGCATACAATGCTTTCCCCAACCCCGACGGAAAGATTCATACTCTCCAGTATCTTGCTGACGGCAAAGCTATAATCTATGTTAGGGAAAATGCCCTCGGCACCAAGAGCGACGCATTCTCGAAATACTATGCCATCGTTGACCTCAACACCGGCGCACGTGAGAAGGTGAAATACAATGGTGTCGCTCTCCCCTATTCATCAGGCGGTTTCTCTCAGCGCACCGCAATTCACGACGGTAAGCTATATATAGGCGTTTGTGCCGAAGGTGGAAATCAGGGCATCTATATCTACGACATAAAGACAGGAGAAGTAACCAAAGGGGTCGACATAGCTCCCGGATATTATTTTGACATTCTTAGAATAGTTGACAACAAATGAAAAAGACTGCTATAATCTTATTTACCCTTCTCTCCGTAATATTCTCCGCAGCCTCAAAGAAAGCTGACAAAGCCGTTATGATTGTGCATTACGGCACCACTAACGATGATATGCGCCGCCGTGCTCTGGATGCTATAAACGAAGATGTGAAGGCTGCTTATCCCGACAGAGAGTTTATAGAGGCTTACACTTCACCGATGGTGATACGCGCTCTTGAGAAGCGAGGAATCAATTATCCCACCCCACTCGAAGCACTCATGATGCTGCGCGGAAAGGGTATCAAGGATGTAATAATTCAGTCAACCATGCTCATGAACGGCTCGCAGACAGAGGTGATAAATCTGGATGCCGCTATGATGAGCCAATGGTTTGACCGCCTTGCCGTCGGCGCCCCTTTGCTCAACACAATCGAAGACTCAGCCTTTATCCTCAACTTGCTTACAAAAAAATACCCGGTAGCATCCAAGCGCGATGCAGTAGTATTCGTAGGGCATGGAGGTGATAACGCCGGAACTGCCATTTACAGCCAGTTAGATACTATGCTTGGCCAAAAAGAGGGCAATTACTATGTAGCTACTATCGAAGGCTATCCGGATCTCGCGTATCTGCAGAAGCGACTGAAGGGTGACAAAATCAAAAATGTGCAACTCGTGCCTCTACTCATTGTAGGAGGAAATCATATCAAGCAAGATATTGACGGAGAATGGAAGCAGCAGCTTCAGCAGGCCGGTTACAACGTGAGTGTCACTACCGAGGCTCTCGGAGAAGACCCTCAATTCCGCAGCTGGTTCCTTTCCCGCCTCGCATCCCTCAATTGATTCCCTGCTCGGGAAAACCGTTACAACGAAAAGAGGCGAACACCAATCACGGTGCTCGCCTTCTTTTCGATATTTTCTGTTTTTTTTCAGAAAAGGTTGAGAGCTACATCTGTAAGCCAAATCCAAAGAGGACAGAAGCCTAATTAATTAAATTCATACATCGTCAGCTGATGTTGACTATATATGAATTCTGAAGAACTTCCTCTAATGGCATGCCATCAATTTTGACGGTGTCCCAAACGCTCTCGTCGCACGGTATCATGTAGAGGATTTCTCCATCTTTATAGTCATGAGTATCTTGGTCACCGAGTTCATCGTAAGCGCAGTTACCCGGTTCTTTTTTAAAGCGGAAAACTGGTATTGGGCAATTTTCAGCGTGGATACCGTAGAAGTGGCCGTCTTCAACAAAATAGAATATCATGTTGAAATGACCAATTTCTATATATGTTTGAAATATTTTTTTAGAGACGGAAGTTTTTGTCTCTATGCGATTCTCAGTTTGCCAGCCGAGTTGCCATGCTTCGAGATTTTTCTCTTGACCAAAAAAATTTGGTACTATGATGGTATGATCTCGCTTATGAAGATTTGGAGGTTTGATTTTTATCATTTATGTTTTTCTTTATTGTATTCAATAATCTTTTGGATCAGGCTGTCGTACTTTGAGTCAATCGGAAGATGATTGTCCTTTTGACCACTTTCACGACTTATTAACCCTGTTGTAGGGTTTTCACTAAATTTGTGGAAATGAGATGAATCTTCTCCGTTATTTACATAAGGGATTAGATTACCCTTTCCATCGAATTTTAGATCTACCTGCCCCACACATTTATGTTTCTCGTAGATTCCAAAAGTAGTAATTTCAATCGTTCCGTCCTTATTGCGATGTGCGCCAAGGTAAATCGGTGATTCTGAATTGGAGTTCATTGGAATCTTAACTCTTCTTTCATTATTTTTCTGTAGGAGGATTTTATGTCCGTTGATTCGATTGGATAGTTCATTATGAGTTCGTTTCCATTCTGGAACTCCTCCGAGAGCTTTGTTATAAGAATAATTACCACCCATTTGCAGATCTTTTATTATCGTTATTGAAATAGGTACAATTCTCTCTGTCCTCTCCCGGAATCATAGGCCCGTAACGCAGAATATGGATAGGTTCCAATTCTTTTCGTATGCGTTCTATTCCTTTAAGCCATCCGTTAGGATTGCCATGAGTCAAAACACCCACACTGCTGACAGCTATTATGGAATTTTTAGGCCACCCTTCAAGCCAATAGTTTTCCCAATACTCATCAGGAAAGGAAACATTAGGGATTACTTTGTGGTCGCGAGATTGAAGCCAAGCAGCCCATAGCTTGTTAAGAAATGAGGCGAACATCTTTTGTGGACGTGTCATCTCCATGGTCATGGAGAAATCCATGGTTATTGATACATCAAATGGAGATAGAAGTTTCTCTGTTCCGAATGGAGCATTAAAGTATTGCAGGATGCGGTCATCACTAAAATAGAAGTGTGGAGCAACATTGGGAACACTCTTATTCTTAACACGATGGATTCCTCTTATATCTTTCGGCAGTTTGCCGGTGTAAGCGGAAACCATTGGCATCTCGTTCTCTGATGTCATTGTTACGCAAAGCGTCATGAATAATAGGGTCGGATCTTTTTTCTCTCGTTCATTCGAACGTCCCTGTTCTGTCGCTTCCGTTGGCAGATCCATAAAAGGAAGCCGGGGATTGTTTAAAAAAACATATTTATTAATTTTTAAATTATTTAACAATCCTTAGAGAAAAATTTAGGGTATAACGCTTGCGTATCACGAAATATTTTCGTAATTTTGCCATTGTAACTAAATTTATCCCTACTTACATCTAAGGATATAGCATTCTTATGGTGCCTTATTCTCCTACAAAGTAAGGCACCAATTCTTTTTTTGAAGTAACTATCTCATTCTTCACCTCCTTTCTTTTCTGATCCGAATATCAAAGATTGATATCTTATGGATCTTTCAGTTAAATCAACTTCCGGTTCGTTAGGATCAATAGTAGTAAAACGACCGTCGTTATATGCTTTTCTCAATTTAATATTTTTATGAATACTTCTTACCGTAGTAGTATCAAGTTTAGTCTCTCCAATTTGTTTATCCTTTGATACAATTTGAATAGCATCTCGGCGCATTGATGGAAAGTCTAAAAAACCTAATGATTGCGTTGCGAAAATTAACTGTGAACATCGTGAGAACTTCAAAAAGAAATCCAATAATAGATGTTGGGTCTTGGCTTGCATCCCTGCTCCAAATTCATCCAATGCGATTAACCAATTGCCTTTAATGGCTTTATAAAACAGTGCGAGATGCCTTACAAAACTTCTTGTGCCTTCCGATTGCAACTCATCACTCAAAGGAAATTCACCCAGATCTGTTTTGTGGACATATTTACTCGTCCACGTGGAAAGTGTTTTTAGATTGGCAATTAAATCACGCTCTGATTCCGGCAGATTCAGCTTTATTAAGAATTCTCGTGCCTCTTCCGGCATCTGGTGTTTCTCCTCTTCAACTTTGATATCTATGATATTGGAATGAAAGGTTTTGAGCAAATCAATAAGTATTGATTTGAAATTAGAATCTCCTTTTACGGCTTTCGCAACCTCTTGGTCTGCTCCGTCAACGTTATAAAGTTTGAAGAAATCATACTTAAAGTAGTTGCGGACTTTGGTCAAATCATCGCATGAAATATTTCGTGTACTATAAGCTGAGAGCACAGAAATATTTGTGGTCGTAGCTTCCTCGATTGACTTGCGTTCCTTGGGGGTGAGAGGCATCCAAGTACCAAACCGCACTACATTTATACCTTTTTCTTCATTAAATTTTCGAGTGTAAATAGCGCGGCTATTATTTCCATTATGGTAAACCCGCAATTCCTCCTCAATTATCTTTGTAGGGGATATTATTAGTCGATACCGATATCGCGACTCACCAATAAAGAAATGAATGTCAAATTCAGTATGTTTTTGCTGACATGACGGATCAAGAGCGAACTGCAAGTAATTTAATCGCTGGTCAACATCAGATGGGATATTGAGTATTATATTTCTAACAAAATCAAGTGCTGACAGAATATTTGTTTTACCGCTCCCATTGGCACCATATAGTAATATGGCTTTTAAAAGACGAATATTTCCTATTTGAATAATCCAATCTTCACCATACTGCTTTTCTTTGGAGGCCTCAAATGAAACCTTCAAAGGTTCTCGGATGGAGAAGAAGTTGGATATGGTTATATCTTGTAACATATTATTTATTTTATATGGGTGCAAAAGTAAGCAAAATTTCTGAATCATACAAATTATTCTGTACGATTCGTACAGAATAATCAATATCAGAATTGATTTTAGAACGTAAAACTATGTTTTGCGTATATTTTAATTCTTAAATTTGCTTAATAATGAGAATCCTGTAAATAGCTTTCTCCGAAATGGTTTTGATGAGTCAATTTTATCTCATCACCACTTCTGTATATTTGAATAAGTTGTTGGTAAACACATAAATAGAATATAATGTTTGGTTTATTAATTATTTTCAACATTCTAAACTTAAAATATATGGGTCGCTTTTTGGTTAACTAAGATTAGTGTGTCTTTAATGAATATAACTCATTGAATATAAAAATAATATAACCTACGCTTGAATGGTAGGGTCTCTTGTCTATATGAGTGCCATACGATTACAATCGGATGATGGAAACTTCCTAAATTACTGTTCGAAATTATACTTACAAATATATATGTGGATAGGTTGTTTTTTTATGAAAATTTGAAGACTCATCTTAGGCCAACCGTTACAAATGGTTCATGAAGATGAGAAGGGTAAACGAAAAAGAGGCGAACACCAATCACGGTGCTCGCCTTCTTTTCGATATTTTCTGTTTTTTTTCAGAAAAGATTGAGAGCTACATCTGTAAGCCAAATCCAAAGAGGACAGAATCCTACGAAGAGGATTACGCTCAGTGTCAGCGATGATGTTCCCGTCGCTACGTACGTGTCATATTCATCTGCAATGATGATTCCTGAAAATGCAGGAGGAAGTGCCGCTGCTACTACAAGCATCTTTAGATTCAAAGGATCCATCTTGAAGATAAGGCCGAGAATAAGTACTACCAATGGCATCATAATCATCTTCATAATCGAACCAAGCACTGCCTGCCAGTTAATCTGAATCTTGATGGCGGAAAGGGTAATACCCGCTGAGAATACTGCCATTGAAGCATTTGCCTTGGCTATCAAATCAAATGACGGACTCAATTCTTTGGGCCATGGTATTCCGGCAACAACCCATATTACAGCAAGTATCGGAGCCCAAGCCACCGGCTGCTCAAGCGCGTGGAGCACCGGCTTCCATCCGCTCTCCTTTTTTGCCGATCCGGGCTTCTGCTTTGCCAGCGAAGCATTCATCAGCGACAAGCCTACCGGGATGCCGATGGCGTTGACCACGATTCCTACAATGGCTACTACAAGAGCTACTGACGGCGATGTGCCGAATATAGGCTCAAGTACCGCAAAACCGAGAAATCCGATTGTCGGTGAGCCACTGATCAAGGCGGATACAGCTGCATCAGCGCCCGTATTTTTCTTAAAACAATATTTGAATACAAAATAGACTATCATAAAGCAGGCCATGATTCCAATGGCGGAGACTATCGTCAGCTTTATATCCTTTACAAGGTCTTCCCTGGAAGCCTGCACGATAGATACAAACAATGCTGCCGGCAATGCGAAGTCAAGTACCACTTTATTGAATTTTTTTGCATCCTGGCCGGAAAAAGCTCCCTTCTTACCGGCGATATACCCTGCCAGCATCACGACTATGATCGGCACGATGGCATATAATATTACGTGAGATATGTCCATAGAGGTGTTTTTTAGATTTATTCATTTTCGGGTTTTTGCCCCGCTTTTTCTATTTATGGAAAAGAGGCAGGGAAGATTGAAAGGATTCCAACCTCTCCTGCCCCGGTCTTTGATTTTTATAACGATTTTCCTATACAGTATAATCAATAAGAGGTGTAGGATTAAGATAACCTATGTGGCCGCTCTCCTTGCCTGAATCTGCTGCTAACTGCACGTCGATAAGGCATGGCTTCTTCAGTCCTATTGCTTCTGTGAGTGCTTTGCTGAGTTCCTCAGGTGTGGTCACATAATATGTCTTTGCTCCGAAAGCCTCT
>CAYNNV010000026.1:0-18341 GCA_964398625.1 uncultured Sangeribacter sp.
TTACAACCAGTGATGATTTATATCGTGCAGAATTAAATCTGCGCGGAGAGATTGAGAATGCAGCCGCGAAAGAAGTCCAGAACTACCGTCAAGCAATGCAATCCGGTTTTGAGTTGGTTAGGAAATATCATCTTCTTACGCTTAAAGATATTAAAGCTATTCAGGAAACTTTGGAATCCAACAATGCCGGGTTCAGAAGTGTCCCGGGAACCAAGTTGAAATCATCGCGTGGAGATGTTGTATATACACCTCCACAAAATGGACAAGACATTGAGGAATATATGTCAAATCTCGAAAAGTACATTAATGTGCCCGAGATGCACGATATTGATCCACTTATAAAAGTGGCAATCATTCATCATCAGTTCGAGAGCATTCATCCCTTTTACGATGGAAATGGTCGAACAGGGCGAATCCTAATTATATTGTATTTGATTATTAATGAGTTGCTGGTTTTCCTATTCTTTATCTCAGTCGCTATATCACCCATAATAAAGGTGAGTACTATCGTCTTATTCAGGCAATAAGAGATAAGTCGGGAGACAATTTTAAGGAATGGGAAGATTGGATAATGTTTATGCTAATTGGAATAGAAGAGACTGCCGTTCAGACTATTCATTTAGTTAAAAGCATCTCTGTACTAATGGCAAAATACAAAGCTATTCTTAAACCACTCTTTGGACAACAATACAAACATGAACTGATCAATAATCTGTTTTTTCATCCATATACAAAAATAGGGTATATGATGCGCGATATGATGGTTCAGCGAAAGACTGCAGCCAAATATCTTGATAAGATAGTAGAGGCAGGACTTCTTGTAAAAATGCAGATGGGTCGAAGTAATTATTATATTAATAAAGAGCTAATGGACTTGTTTGTATTTCAAGGGCATAATGATGAAGATAATAAAATTGATGATGCTGTTGAATCTATTCATGAAGACCTCTAATGTTCAAAAAATGGGAAACCTTACACATGTCAACCTTGATATGTACCCGATTTTTAATATTTGGGTACATGTAAAGAAGATTGTGGATATGATTATTGTATTTCGGGTACATAACAAAATTAAGATATTATCAATCCAGGAATAGCACACAATTGTACGAGACTTGAATTTCTAATCTCTTAAAATAATCAAATTTGAACAACTTGACATGGACTCACTCATTGATAGACTGCTAGCTGTAATATGTTTGTCATTTATAATAGCAATAATCAAATACGGTGGAGGCATTATATCGCAACTTATATCAAAACTACGAATGTGGTATTACGGAAGAAAGTATCCTCAATATTCGAAAACGTTACCTATACGCGAATTAAAATTTGGTAATATTGTCAGAATAAAATCAAAGGGACTTTGTAAATATCACGGGAAACAAAATGGATTATATTACATTGAAGCATTAGAGGGCTACCCATTTGATGGTAACTCATATTATTATGCCGAAGAAAATTATTTGAGAGAAAATTGTGATCAACTATCAAATGACAAGATAATAAAATGGGCAAGATGTGACGACTAATATAAGCCTTTCAGCCGCGAAAATTTCTCCGATGATTAATCACCATAAAAGCAAATGAAATACCCAATTCCGGCATTTGTCAACCAAGGAATATGAACGATGAAATAATAAACAACAAAACCGACCCGCTCATGTGTGAACTAAAAGCGGCTGCATTTGAATACCTTCTTCTCAATCCGGGAAGTGAATTCGGAGATTGGCGGCAGGGACTGATAGAACAATATCCCGCAGAAGTAATAGATGCTCTCGGCAACATCCCCCGATGAGGTGTATTCCGACCTTGCCAACCTTTGGGTGGGTGATTATTGAGACCCGGCTACCGGCATTGAGCAGAAGTTTTCCCAATGGGCAGAGGCATTCTCAAACGAATATTCAGTTGATATCTACTACCGTCTAATTGACAAAAGTGCTCAAATAAATGACTTAGTTTAACAAAAATGTTTACAATTCGTTTACATCAGCAATAATTTAGTACTGACACTCAGCCAGTTAATAAAAAAATTGATTGTCATCACGACAACCAATCCAATTAACCTTAAAATCTAATACCATGAAAAACTCGATACACTATTAACGCCGGGGTTGAGAAATAGTTTGATGATATGATGATTTTTAACATTCTTTAAATGCTGATTGAGGCATGAGGTTGTGGCAAGTGAGGGTAGTCGTGCTTTGCTCCGAAGGTGATAGGTTGAGGGGATGCAAGTGAGCGAGTTATAGTATCATCCGCTCCGCGGACTCTGTATGGGTGTTTGGTTGCTCCACGGATTACGCCCTTTCAGGACTTCATCCGCGGTTTTACAATAACATCGCCCCTGCCGGGGCTACTTCGCGTAGTCGTGCTTTGCTCCGAAGGTGATAGGTTGAGGGGATGCAAGTGATCGATGATAATTTGGAGATTGGGGTGTTTTTTTGTATATTTGCGTTGTGAATTAATTTTCAGGATTATGAAGAATTCTTATTTTATGTGTTGCTTGTTTTTGGCTGCATCCGGTGCAGTTTGCGCCCAATCAAATTTTGATAAACAGTATGTCTCCTATCCTACTTATTCGGGTGATGATCTTGAGCTTTCAGTAACTCCCGATCAGACTTCATTCAAACTTTGGAGCCCGGAGGCACAGGAGGCTGTGGTGAAAATATATGAACATGGGCGCGGAGGGTCGCCTATAAGAATTCTTCCTATGGTTTTTGACGCCTTGACAGGCACATGGTCGGCAACCGTCCCGGAGGCTATGTACGGTAAGTTTTACACTTTCCAAATCAAGCACAATAACAAATGGCTCGACGAGACTCCCGGAGTTTGGGCGAAAGCTGTAGGAGTGAACGGAGAGCGTGCAGCGATCATAGATCTCAGAACGACAAATCCCGAAGGATGGGAAAGAGATAAAGGGCCTGAGGTGAAGAATTTTTCCGACGTAGTGATTTATGAGATGCATCACCGAGATATGTCAATGCATCCTTCATCGGGAATTGCAAATAAAGGAAAATTTCTTGCTCTTACAGAGTCCGGGGCGTTATCTCCTCAGGGTCTATCTACCGGCATAGATCATCTGAAGGAATTAGGGATAACTCATGTGCATATCCTCCCCTCTTACGACTATAACTCAGTGGATGAGTCAAATCTTCAGTTTAATACTTATAACTGGGGGTATGACCCGCTGAATTATAATGTGCCGGAAGGGTCATATTCTACCAATCCTTCAAATCCGGCTACCCGAATATATGAGATGAAGGAGATGATAAAAGCACTGCACGATGCCGGCATAGGGGTAATCATGGACGTTGTATATAATCACACGGCGGGAAATGACGATTCCAACTTTGAGCTGACGGCTCCGGGGTACTATCATCGTCATTGGGATGACGGTCGTTATTCCGACGCCTCTGCCTGTGGCAACGAGACAGCCTCGGATCGTAAGCAAATGAGCGATTATATCGTAAATTCGGTGAAATATTGGGCTGATGAATATCACATTGACGGTTTTCGCTTTGACCTCATGGCAATCCATGACACGGAGACAATGAATCGTGTAGCGGCGGAACTGAAAAAGGTAAATCCCTCAATCTTCGTATATGGCGAGGGTTGGACGGCAGGCGACTCACCCTTATCCATAGAGCGTCGCGCACTTAAAGAGAACGTGAGCAATATGGATGGAGTCGCAGTCTTCTCCGACGATATCCGAGATGCAATAAAGGGGCATTACTCCAATGCCGAAGACCGCGGATTCGCATCGGGCAAACCGGGCAACGAAGAGACCGTGAAGATCGGGATAGTGGCGTCGACCGCGCATCCTCAGGTGGACTACAGCAAGGGGAACAACTCTAAATTCCCCTACGCCAAGTCACCGGAGATGATAGTGAACTATATATCATGTCATGATGACCTCTGCCTGACCGATAAGCTCAGAAAGTCAATGCCGGATGCTGATGAGGCAACGCTTCAGCGGATAGCGCGTCTTGCACAAACGATAGTATTCACCTCACAAGGCACGCCGTTCATGTTTGCCGGAGAAGAGATATTCCGCAACAAACAGGGAGTGCATAATTCATTTAAATCACCGGACTCCATAAATGCAATTGACTGGAACCTGAAGGCGAAAAATATTGACCAGTTCAATTATTATAAGGAGCTTGTAAGACTTCGTAAGGAGCATCCTGCCTTCCGTATGACAAATGCCGATGAGATAATAAGGAATCTCAGATTTGACAATATTGACACGGAGAAGACACCTAACCTTATCTCCTACTCACTCCTAAATAATGCTAACGGTGACCGTTGGAAAGAGATTAAGGTGGTATTCAATGGTTCTGATACCATGCAGTCCGTAAGTATCGGAAAAGGGAAATGGCTGATCGTGGCCCAGGACGGCAGGCTGGACGCTGACGGGGCATTAGGCACCACCAAAGGAGGGAATATGGTTGTGCCCCCCTATTCAGCACTAATACTTGCACGAGAAAAATAAGAGGTTGTAAAAAAAAGTTTGCGGGAATAAGATAAAATCTTTAACTTTGCAGCGCTTTTTGAATAAAAGGTCCTGAGGAGGAGAGATTCCGAAGGAAATCCTTTTAGAATAAAAGTATAAATAAATATCAATAAAATCTCTCAAAAGACTATGCATCTTACAAAAGAACAAAAGCAGGAAATCTTTGCCAAATATGGCAAAGACGCCAACGACAGCGGTAGCCCCGAAAGCCAGATCGCGCTCTTCTCAATCCGTATCGCTCACCTCACCCACCACCTGAAGTCCAACCACAAGGATTATTCTACAGCACGCGCACTCAAGGCACTCGTAGGTCAGCGCCGCAGCCTCTTGGATTATCTGATCCGCAAGGACATCAACCGCTATCGTGCCATCATCGCTAAGAAAGAGCTCGGTATTCGTAAGTAATTTTTCTTAACACGCTATTTCTTCCCACGGATTCACCCCATAAGGTGCTTTTCCGTGGGAGTTATATTTTAACTATAATAGAGTCTGACGGAAATAAAGTTCAATCCCCCGCAGAAGCGGTAGATTTTTTTTGGAATAATTGGTAATCAAGTTAAAAAGTCTTAATTTTGCAATTGGATAGGCATTACGCCATATCCGGGAGAGAACATGGAGAAAAACTCAGCACCTTCACCAGTCAGACAACATAGCCATCTTATTCATTCAGCATGGATAAGGCGGCCACTGAAAGTGCTCCTTGGAGTGCTGATATTCATTCTATTCATTCCCGTGCTCATCTATCTTCCGCCGGTGCAGGATGCACTAAAGGATGTGGCCTGCGACTATGTAAGGGAGTCCACAGGGATGAATATAGGCATAGAGAAGTTCCGATTGCGCTTCCCGCTTGACATATCGCTTCAAGGTGTACACGTGATAGAAAAAAGCGGCGATACTATGGCTTTGGCGCGCGAGGCTCTTGTAGACGTGAAGTTGCGACCGTTGTTAAATCTTAACCTTGACATCAATAAACTCCAGCTTCGCGACGGATACTATCGTATGCTCTCGGCTGATTCTTCTATGACCATGAAGGTGAAGGCCGGAAATCTCACGGTCGACGGCGGAAGCCGTGTGGAGATAGCACGCAGCAAGATTTTACTCAATAAAGTCTCCCTCAAAGACGGCGACCTGAGCCTCTACATGAACGTATGGAAACAGCAGCCTACTCCTGAAGATACTGCTACTAAGTCCACACCATTCTTAATTCTTGCCAACGATATATCATTAGATAATTTTCGTTTCGGGATGTCGATGCTCCCCACCATTGACACTCTTCAGATGCAGGCCAACAGCATCAGGCTAAAGGGAGGCGTGATAAATCTTCGCGAGAATACTATCACAGCGCGAAAACTTGCTGTAGCTGACGGCGACTTTAAGTATTTGACTCCTACTCCGGAATGGGTGAAAGCACACCCTGCTCCTCCGCCGCAACCATCATCGGGTCCTCCTATGGTGATTCAGGGAGAGGATGTGAGCCTTGACAATTTCAATGTACTATATGGCGTTAAGGGGGCAAAACCTCAACCGGGCTTTGACGCTAATTATATCTCCATGAGCGGGGTGAGCATAGCACTGAAAGATTTCTACAATGAGCAATCATCAGTACGCCTGCCCATCACACGCCTTATAGGGCGAGAGCGTTGCGGACTTGAGATAACTGAAGGGTCGGGAACAGTTGATATTGACTCGCTCGGAATCAGTCTTAACAAGCTGAATATAAGGACTCTTTATTCTCAAATTAATGCTGATGCCTATTTATCATTCGGGATGATGGCGATGCAGCCTAAGGCACCGTTACGCGCAGATATAAGCGGCAATATAGGAATACCTGACGTGACAGCCTTCATGCCTTCGCTGAAGACTTATACAGGATTGCTTCCTACACGCAAACCGGTGACCGTGGATATGGCGGCATCCGGCTCACTCTCATCGCTTGACGTTCCGAGGTTGCTTGTCACTATCCCTTCTTGCCTAAGTCTGACAGCGAGTGGGAAAGTTGACAATCCGATGGAGCCTGACAAACTACGAGGACGACTAAAGTTTGACGGGAATCTACTGAATCCGTCAATTATAGATAAAATAGCCGGTCCGACCGGTTTTGATTTGCCTCCGTTGAGGCTTACAGGAGAGGCCAACATAGCACCTGATGACTATTCGGCTGACTTCCGTCTTACCTCAAAAGCCGGAAATGTAGCGGCCAAGGGACATGTAGCTCTTGCCCGCGAGCAATATCAGGCTGACGTGAGCATCAACAATCTCAACCTCATGCGCTTCCTCCCCTCCATCGGACTGGGCGAAGTATCGGCCGACATCAAGGCAAGCGGGACGGGGTTTAACCCGACTACCGGGAAGGCTCATGCTGACGTTGACGTGGTGCTTCATCACTTCTCATATCTCAATCACAACTACCGTGACATTAAAGCCGACGTAAGAATTGACGGCAACAAATACTACCTCTACGCTGACTCACGCAATCCTGATCTTGACCTCACCGTAGAGGGAGAGGGCAGTATAGCACCCGACTTCTACACAGCCGATATTCGTGCCGACGTAGCCAATGCCAACCTTATGAGTCTCGGCTTCAGTAATGAAGCAAACGAAGGGCACGGTACCATATTGCTTAAGGGAAGCGCCTCGCCTAACAAGTGGCTTTATGACGTAGCCTTGGATGTAGAAAATCTTAAATGGGTTGCGGGCGAGGAATTGATAGACCTCAGCGACGGACTGCATGCTTACTTCAAATCTACTACCGACAGCGTGCGTGCTGTAGTTGATGCCCGCCAGATATCGCTTGACTTCAGTGCCGCCGCTCCCTTGCAGAAGACGATCAACGACTTCACAAAGGTATCGGATGCGGCCATGGCGCAGATTACTACAAAAAGGTTTGACATAACCGGACTACTCAACTCGCTTCCGGACTTCAATCTTGATCTTAACGCTTCAGGACGCGGCATACTCGGGGAAATATTAAGTCCGCGAGGTATGAGTATAGACACTGTAGCTCTGGCTCTCTCCAAAGATTCCCTCTTCACCGGCTCCGGAAAGATAATTAATATCAACACAGGCTCATTGATGCTCGATACGGTCACGCTCGGCCTTAATCAGCGTGAAAATCTGATAGACTATGACCTGCATATCGGAAACCGACCGGGCACACTTGATGAGTTTGCCAAAGTTGACCTTCTGGGTTACCTCGGAGAAAACCGTCTCTCTGCTTATCTGACTCAAAAGAATATTAAGGGACAGACAGGATACCGCTTCGGATTCACAGCCGCCTTGCAGGACTCCACGGTATCGCTTCACTTCACTCCTTTAAAGGCTACTATAGGCTATATCCCCTGGAAAGTCAATGACGACAACTTTATTGATTACAGCTTTGACAATCAGGTACGTGCAAAGCTTGAGGCTACATCATCTGATTCAAAGATACTTCTTGAGACTCTTGACCGCCCGGACAAACTGGCTAATGTGCATCTTGTGCTTGACAACATTCGCATAAAGGACTTCACAAGCCTTCTTATTGATGCGCCACCGGTTGATGGAGTAATTCATTCTGACCTCAATCTTGTCTATGCCGGCAAAAGAGGTTTCGGCGGACGCGGCTCACTGAGTGTGCAGAATCTATCATGGGAGAAGCAGAAGGTAGGAACATTTGACTTTGGCCTCGCGGCCGGTGTTGACTCGCTGGGGACTACGGGCGCTAAGGTTACGCTCAATGTAGACGGTCACGAAGCAGCTGCTCTTAAAGCCAGAATCTTCCCTGAAGGCTCGGAGAAGAAAGACGAGCTAAGCCTTGACCTCACCAAGTTTCCTTTAAGCATAGCCAATGCATTCCTCGGTAAGGACGTGGCGCAGCTTGAAGGCGGGATTTCCGGCACTCTTGACATGACCGGAAGTTTTACAGCGCCGGTGCTCAACGGCTCTATACAGTGCGATTCAGTGCGCACGTATATACCTATGATGGGTTCTTGGCTTAAATTCGACAAGCAGCCCCTCACAGTGACTGACAATCTCATATCGCTCAATGGCTTCAGCATACTTGGGCAGAATGCCAATCCGCTTGTAATCAACGGCAATATTGATGCGAAGAAATTCTCCAACATCATCTTCGATATCAATGCCAAAGCCTCTAATTTCCAGTTAATTAACAATGACTCCCGGGCGCGAAGCGACATATATGGCAAGATATTCTTTGACCTTGACGCCTCGGCAAAAGGGCCATTGTCGCGTTTTGATGTCAATGCCCGACTGGGAGTATTATCATCCACCAACGCCTCCTATTCACTAAGCTCCACTACTGACCTGACAAAACAGACCAGCGACGGAGTGGTCAAGTTCGTTCAGTTTAATGACACCACTGCTGCGAACAAGGCTGATTCTATAGCATCAGCAGTAAATATGCGCATCAATGCCAACCTGAACATTGCTCCCGGAACTCAGATCACGGTCAACCTTCAGAACAACAACCAGGGGAAAGTGGTGGTTAATCCTTCAGGCAATCTCGTATATTTCCAAAATTATATGGGCGATATGCGTCTGAACGGACAGCTCAATCTCGGACAGGGCATAGCGAAGTATACTATTCCGGTGAAGGGAGCCATGGAATTTGCAATCCGCGAAAACAGCTATGTGCTCTGGAACGGCGACATCCTAAACCCGACGCTTCACATCAACATCTACGATGATATAAAGACCACCGTGAAGACGAGCGGGCAAAATACACGGCCTGTGAATTTCCTTGTCGGCATTGACGTATCCAATACTCTTGAGAATCCGAAGGTAGTATTTGACCTATCCACAGAGGATGACCTCACTATCAACAATGAACTTCAGTCGATGTCGGCCGATCAGCGCTCCACTCAGGCAATGAACCTGCTCCTTTACGGGCAGTATACGGGAGCCGGCTCAAAGACTCAGGCTAACCTCAATAATACTCTCTACGGAATGGTAGAAAGCGTGATCAACCAATGGGCTGCAAGGGCTATACACGGTGTAGACCTCTCCTTCGGCATTGACCAGTATGACAAAAGCTCCAATGGCCAGAGTTCAACAGCTACAAGCTACAGTTATCAGCTTTCTAAATCACTGTTTAACAATAGATTTAAGATTGTAGTCGGTGGTAACTACACCACTGATGCTTCCGTAGAAGACAATTTTGCACAGAATCTCATCTCCGACATCTCCTTTGAATATATGCTGAAACAGACCAACTCCACCAGTATGCTACTGAAGCTATTCCGCCATGCCGATTATGAAAGCATACTGGAGGGAGAAGTGACGGAGACCGGCGTAGGCTTCGTGATGAAACGCCGTCTTGGTAATCTGCGCCGACTGTTTAATTTCAAGAGGAGAAAGCGCTCCAATACAGTAGCCACTGATACAGTGACGGAGAGTAAGAAATCAAACAAAAAGGGAAGCAAATGATAAAATTTCGCGAACCATTAATCCTGATCGGCATACTACTCTGCCTGATAGCCGGCGCCTGCTCCACTACTTCAAAGCTTGAAGAGGGGGAAGTGCTCTATACCGGCGTAAAGAAGATGGAGATAGTGACTGCCGAAAAGGGTGAGAAAGTACCTGACGGAGTGATGTCGCAGATAAAATCAGCCATCAATGCGCGTCCCAACAACTCTATTTCTTTCCTCTCCCCTTATACATATTCTCGCTATCCCTTCCCTCTCGGGTTGTGGGTATACAATCATGTGAGCGATTCGGCCAAGGGATTTAAGGGCTGGATTTACCGTAACTTCGCCAAGGATCCTGTACTTGTGGAAGACGTCAAGCCTCAGATGCGTACCGAAGTGATCGAGAGTGTGCTTGACAATAACGGATATTTCAATTCATCAGCTTCCTATACCATCAATTATAATAAAAAGAACCCCAAGAAGGCTTCTATCACTTATAAGGTGGATGTATCTAAGCCTTACGCTATTGACTCGCTCATCTATATTAACGATAAGGATTCTCCTCTTGCCTGCTTCATTGACTCACTAGCCAAGTGCAACTCTTATCTACAGAAGGGGGCTATATTTGCTGTAGACTCTCTGGCTTCTGTGAGAATATCAATAGCCAACACCCTCCGCAACAGAGGCTACTATTATTTCCGCCCTGATTATATAGAATTTCTCGCCGACAGCACCATCAATCAAGGAGCGATAGCTGTCAAAATGATGCTGGCCTCCAATGTGCCTGACCTTGCATTGCAACGCTTCAAGACGGGCAACGTCTATACTACGGTACTGCGCAGCTCCTCGCGCAATCCCGGCACTCCGGACACTCTCCATACTTCACGCGGAGATGTGGTGATAATGCGGCCGTCAAGAGTGAGAAAAAATCTTGTACCGGGCTGTATCACTTTCCGCAAAGGGAGAATATTCTCAGTCAGAGATATGGACAGAACTCAAACGCGACTCTCGCGCCTCGGCATATTCAGTTCGGTTCAGGTGCAGCCTGTGCCCGTTGACACTACCGGTAATAATCCGGTGCTTGACGTATACATCACTTGCCAACTGGATCGCCCCATGGAAGCTACTATAGAAGTAAACGCCTCTTCTAAATCAAACTCATACATAGGGCCGGGAATTATAGTATCGCTTACCAACCATAATATCTTCGGCGGAGGTGAGAAATTGTCACTCGCTCTTAACGGCGATTATGAATGGCAGACCGGGCGTAATCGCTCATCGGTATTCAATAGTTATGAATTCGGACTCACAGGGACGCTTGCGTTCCCTCGCCTGCTGGTACCCAAATTCATACGTCGCTCAAATCGTGACCTCAATTGGACGAATATATCTCTTAATGCCGAGGTGCTCAACCGCCCACACTATTACCGTATGTGGCAGTTCAATGCCGGCATCAACTATGAGTGGCGCGCTTTCCGTCACGTCAACAATCAGCTTACTCTCTTTAAACTCAGCTACGTACACACTACTCATACCACTGCGGAATTTGATTCCATAATGAATTCCAACCCGGCTATCGCCCTGAGCTTCAGGAGCCAGTTTATACCTCAGCTGAGCTATACTTATACCTACGACAAATTTTTTGAACGTGAGCAAATCAACGGTATTAACTTCACTGCAAGCTTCACCGAGGCCGGTAATCTCTTCTCTGCTATTTGGAGGATGTGTGGAGTGAAGGGAGAAAAGAAGCTTTTCGGCACTCCGTTCTCACAGTTTGTAAAGGGACAGGCGCAAGTGGTCTATTCTCGCCGGCTGATACCCGGAAGTGACCAATGGCTTGTATCGCGTTTGCTCGTAGGGGCGGCTCACGCCTATGGCAATTCCTCACAAGTACCTTATTCAGAGCAATTCTATGCCGGTGGAGCTAACTCGGTGAGAGCCTTCACGGTGCGTTCGATAGGACCCGGAAGTTACCGGGCTCCGGCAGATCTTGTCAACGGATATTTCGACCAGACCGGTACCTTCAAATTCGAAGCCAACTGTGAATACCGGTTCCCTATAGTCAGCGTACTGCACGGTGCTGTATTCCTTGATGCGGGCAATGTGTGGCTATTGAAGGATGACCCTCAGCGTCCCGGCGGTCTGCTCACTGCACGCGACTTCTGGAAAGATCTCGCCTTAGGCACCGGGGTTGGTCTTAGAGTGGATATCGGAATGCTGGTAATACGCGGCGACCTCGGCTACGGGCTTCATGCTCCATACTACAACGGCACCAATCATTATTTTAATATAGCTTTCCGTAAAGCATTTGCCTTTCATCTTGCCATAGGCTATCCCTTCTGATGAATCAACCTCACAAACTTAACCGCCCGCTCAGACGCGGCATCATTGTCGTTGCGCTCCTTATAGCGGGCGGACTGATCGCTTCATGGCTCTTAAAACGAAGTCAACGGGAGAAACTTCCTGAACCTGTAGTTTTCGTAACTGACACAGTCACATCAATATCTTCACCTGCACATGAGGATAATGGCTCGATATCCGGAGAGGGAATAGCCTCCAAGAGGAATGAAGGTGCTAAAAAGAAAAATTTGAGAAAAAGGAGTTCTCGCCGAGGGAAAAAGAGTGAGAAAAAGCCAAGTGCTTCCAAGCCGGCAATCAATCCCCGTAATCCTCTGCGCGATACCATACCTACTCTCCATTAATATTGTAATTCATTTTTGCGGAGCATGTCGGAATCTTCACTCGGCTGCCATTTTTTTATCTGATATAGAATATTTTTCGCTTTACCAAAGCTTTTTATAGTCAGGATATGAATTTGTTTTGTAACTTTGTGAGCAAATAAGAACAAATTGAAAATCATAGCACCTCCAATAAATTTTTGCCATGGGCACCAAGCCGGATATTTTAGACCATATTGACCATCATGCCGTTGTAGAGAAAGTGGATATGAAGGCCTCTACAGTGACCGTGCGCCTCACCGGCGATGAAGGACGTGAATGCATGGAATGTCCCGCCGCCACTCTCTGCGGGGCAAACGGCAAGGAGCTTTTGGAAGTCACGACTCCGCAGGCAGCTTCATACCACCCCGGCGACCGCGTAATAATCACCGGTACCGAGCAGATGCACCGGAAGGCCATTATGCTCGCCACTGTGATCCCATGCATCGCTCTGGTAGTCGTAATGGTTGGAGTATATCTATTGACGCTCAATCAGTTACTTGCCGCCCTTTGCGGCATTGGCGCCACATTAGCATTCTATTTGCTTATCTATCTTGCCAAAGACAATATAGCTCACGAGTTTAATTTTTCCATCCGTCATAATTAACCCATAATCCTTGTTATAAATACATGGCTACTATAGGTATCTCTATACTTGTGCTCGGCATCACCGGCCTCATTGCGGCGACGGTGCTATATTACGTGGCTAAGAAATTCCACGTATATGAAGACCCGCGCATAGAGCAGATAGAACAGTTGCTCCCCGGGGCAAACTGTGGCGCATGCGGACGCAGCGGTTGCCACGACTTTGCCTGTGCCTGTGCAGCTGCTGATACTCTTGAGAATCTTAACTGTCCCGGGGCAGGCCCGGAAAATATGCGGCGAATAGCTGATATTCTTGGACTTACTCCTTCGGTAAAAGAGGCTATGACGGCAATTGTGAAGTGTAATGGTTCATGCTCGCGGCGTAAGCATGTTAATATATACGACGGAGTGCACTCCTGCGCTATAGAAGATGCCTTCTACGCCGGCGAGACACCTTGTCAATACGGCTGCCTTGGATGCGGCGACTGCGAAGGTGCCTGCCCGTACGATGCGATACATATTGACAGCGCGACCATGCTGCCAATGGTTGATTTAGAGAAATGTGTAGGGTGCGGGAAATGCGTAAGTGCCTGTCCGCGCGGAATATGCGCTCTCATACCAAAGAGAGATGACCCTGCCATGGTATGGGTTGCATGCGTCAACCGCGACAAAGGAGCACTCGCGCTCAAAGAGTGTGAAGCAGCGTGTATAGGGTGCGGAATTTGTAAGAAAGTATGCCCGACCCAAGCACCCTCCATAGCTTCATTTGTTGCCGAAATTGACCCGGCGCTCTGCATAGGATGCGGCAAGTGTATTGAGAAGTGTCCGCGCAAATCGATATTGTCGTCCGGCACACTGCAGCCAGACCAACCATTAACCGACAAAAGCACAGCTGATTAATCATGAAGACATTCAAAAAAGGAGGCATTCATCCGGCAGCAATGAAGCTAAGTGCCGGTTCTTCCATAGTCTCGCTCCCCTATCCTCCGCAGCTGCGCCTGCTGCTATCTCAGAGTATAGGCGCAGCGTCAAAGCCGGTAGTTAAATCAGGTGACCGTCTGGAGTTTGGCCAGCTTGTAGCTGAGCCCGGCGGCTACGTAAGTGCTGCCATCCATAGCCCTGCGGCCGGTACGGTCAAGTGTATTGACAATATTAAAGATGCCCAGGGGCGGAATGCTCAGGCTATCATAATTGATGTTGATCCCGGCTTTAAAGCACCTCCTGAACCGGAACCGCTGAAGACTGCCGAAGTTGAAAAGATGAGTCCGCAGGAACTTGTGGAGAAGATACGCAATGCCGGTATCGTAGGTCTTGGAGGCGCCGCCTTCCCAACCGCTGTTAAACTGGTACCGCCACCTGATACAAAACTTGAGCTTGTCGTCATTAATGGCGCTGAATGTGAGCCTTACCTCACTTGCGATGACGCCCTGATGCGCTCCAAGGCCATCCAGATAATAAAAGGAGTGCGCATAATCATGCAGGCTGTAGGAGTGGAGCGAGCTGTTATCGGGATTGAGGAAAACAAACCTGAAGCCATCTCCGCTATGCTTAACGCCACTTCTTCCTACCACAACATGGAGGTCGTAGAGCTCAAGAAGAAATACCCGCAAGGTGGTGAGAAACAACTTATTGAAGCCATTACCGGTCTTGAAGTGCCAGATGGGGCGCTTCCGGCTGCAGTAGGGTGCATCGTTGATAATGTGGCTACAGCCTACGCAATATATCAAGCTGTATATCAAGACATTCCTCTCGTAAGAAGAGTTGTCACCGTGACCGGACCGTCTTTTCTGCGACCGGGCAATATACTTGCTCCGATAGGCACACCGGCCAAGGCACTGGCCGACTTCATAGGAGGCTTACCGGAAGATACCGGAAAGCTGGTGGCCGGCGGCCCTATGATGGGACGCGCCATATCGGAGCCGGAAGCACCTATAGTCAAAGGATTCTCCGGACTTCTCGCCCTTCCGGAAAGCATGAGCCGGCGCAGGGAAGCGCGTGAATGTATACGCTGCGGAGCCTGTGTAGAGGGTTGTCCTATGGGGTTGGAGCCTTATCTGCTTCTTCTGCTTCAAAAATACGGACGCATTGAAGAATTCAAAGCAGCGGGAGCCATGAGCTGCATAGAGTGCGGTTCCTGCTCGTGGCAATGTCCGAGTGCACGTCCGCTTCTGGACTATATCAAATTAGGAAAAGGAGAATTGCGCAAAGCCGCTCGTAAAGATTAATCAAGAAGTCACTCAATAACAATGGATAACAAACTTATAATTTCACTGTCACCGCATACGCATTCCGGCTCAAGCATAGAGCGCCGTATGTGGAATGTAGTGATAGCTCTATGCCCTGCTGTAGCCGTGGCTTTGTGGGTCTTCGGACTTGATGCTCTCTTCGTGCTGCTTCTGAGCATAGGAGGATGCCTTGCCACTGAATGGGCCATAGAGCGCTTCTGCTTTCACCGACCGTCAACACTCGCAAATGGTTCGGCACTCATTACCGGAATCCTGCTGGCATGCAATCTGCCGAGTATTCTCCCCTGGTGGATGGTGATTATCGGCGCTGTGGTAGCAATCGGTATCGGCAAAATGTCGTTCGGAGGGCTCGGCCGAAATATCTGGAATCCCGCTCTCGTAGGCCGTGTGTTCCTGCTCATATCCTTCCCGGCTGCAATGACCACTTGGCCTTCATCCGTCAGTTCCGGCATCAATGCTCACGCCATAACCGGAGCCACTTCCTCAGCCGATGCCACTTCGGGGGCAACTATTCTGACAAGTCTTAATTCAGGCCATGCGCCGACTATGGATCAGGTGGATCTGCTTGCTCTTGCCACCGGAAATATGAACGGCTCAATGGGAGAAGTAGGGGCTATAGCCATCATACTTGGCCTTATATGGCTGCTTGCCACCCGCACTATCACATGGCACATACCGGTGGCCGTTCTTACCGGCGCGGCTGTCATGTCGACTTGCCTCGGGTGCAATCCGCTGCTTGATCTTCTTACCGGCGGCCTGTTGCTTGGCGCTGTATTCATGGCTACGGATTATGTCACTTCGCCTATGACCCGTAAGGGACAGATAATATTCGGTCTGCTTATAGGAATCATTACAATAATCATACGCCGCTTCGGCAGTTATCCTGAAGGAATGTCGTTTGCCATACTCCTTATGAATAGTTTTGTACCGCTCATCAACCGTTACTGCCACCCGCGACGCTTCGGAGAAAGGAGGAAGAGATGAAAAAACTTGAATCCACACTCCCTAACATGCTCCTGTCGCTCGGCTCCATCACAGCCATAGCCGGGCTACTCTTAGGGGTAATGTATGCGATAACCAAGAAGCCCATTGAGCGACAGACTGCTGAAGCTAAAGTAGCAGCAATCCGCGCCGTAGCTCCGACATTTGACAATGATCCGGAAGCTGACAAATGGATCGACACTATCCGGGGGGCTGAGTTTACCGTTTATCCCGCTTATCAGGGAAGCAAGCTCACAGGAGCTGCCGTGCAGGCCGTCTCCATGAATGGTTTTGCCGGGGAAATAGTAGTAATGGCCGGATTCGATGCTGACGGCACAGTACGCAACTATGAGGTGCTTAAGCAAGCTGAAACACCGGGGCTCGGCACTAAGATGCAGATGTGGTTTCGTGATCCGGCCGGTGCCCGAAGCGTGATAGGTAAAAATCCTGAACGCACATCATTCTACGTCACTCAAGATACTGAACAGAAGGGTGAAATAGATGCAATAACAGCAGCTACAATATCATCCCGCGCATTCCTCGAATGTATGCGCGATGCGTTTGCAGCCTATCAGAAATATAAGTCAAGCCTCAACACTAATCCTCAATCAAGCCATGAAGAATAAGTGGAAAATAATATACAACGGTATTGTGCCGGGCAATCCTGTATTTGTACTGCTGCTCGGTATGTGTGCAACTCTCGGTACTACTTCCTCGGCTATGAACGGCCTTATGATGGGTGTGGCCACAGCTGTGGTGCTCATCTGCTCCAACGCCGTGATTTCGGCCATCAAGAACTTTGTGCCCGACAAGGTGCGCATACCGGCATTTATCGTGGTAATTGCATCATTTGTAACCCTGTTGCAGCTTGCCATCAATGCCTGGGCTCCTGCCCTTAATGCTTCGCTTGGCATCTTTATCCCGCTTATTGTAGTCAACTGCATTTTGCTTGGCCGAGCTGAAGCATACGCCTCAAAAAACGGTATCCTTGACTCCGTGCTCGACGGCCTCGGGAGTGGGATCGGCTTCACATTCGCCCTCACTCTGCTCGGAGCAACACGCGAAATCCTCGGCACCGGAAAGATCTTCGGCGCAGAGATTTTCCCGGAAGACTATGGTATGCTGCTCTTCGTTCTTGCTCCCGGTGCCTTCATAGCATTAGGATATCTTATCGCTATCGTCAACAAAATCCGTAAAACCTGCTGATTGCCGCCATGCTCACCTATTTGTCAATTATCATCACCGCGATATTCATCAATAACATCGTATTTGCCCAGTTCCTGGGTATATGTCCATTTCTTGGAGTTTCAAAAAAGATATCTTCCGCTTTGGGCATGGGGGCGGCAGTGACATTTGTCATCACGATGGCCACTACAGTCACGTGGATTATTCAGATGTACATACTTAATCCCCTTGAGTTGAATTTTCTTCAGACCATCGTCTTCATCCTCGTAATAGCATTTCTCGTGCAGATGCTTGAGATCATTATGAAGAAGATAACGCCGGCACTCTATCAGGCACTTGGAGTATTTCTGCCTCTGATCACTACCAACTGCGCCGTGCTCGGTGTAGCCATTTTAGTAGTACAGAAAGGATTCAACCTTATGGAATCCGTGACTTACGGTATTGCCACCTCTATTGGTTTTACACTCGCACTTTGGGTTTTTGCCGGCATTCGCGAACAACTGGAAATGACTACTACGCCCCGCGCAATGCGCGGTGTGCCTTTAGCACTTGTATGCGCAGGGCTGCTCGCCATGGCTTTCATGGGATTCTCCGGAATCAAAATAGGTTAACAATTCTCTCCCCGGACTCGCCCTGCGGGCATCATCCGCGGCTTTCCATAATCTTGTCGCTTCGCGACTCTGACGATCTCTTCATTCACCTTTTA
>CAYNNV010000027.1:0-18106 GCA_964398625.1 uncultured Sangeribacter sp.
CTGAAGATTCCGGGCCGAATATTTCCACAATTCTGCCGCGCGGGAATCCGCCGATGCCGAGGGCATAGTCAAGGCTCAGCGATCCGGAAGGAATCACTTCGATATCTTCTATTTTTCGTTCGCCCATATTCATCACTACCCCTTTGCCGAAGTCCTTCTCGAGTTTGCCGAGGGCCATCTGCAGGGCTTGCTGTTTCTTTTCGGCATCCTCAATGCGCACGATGGGCTTGGATGCTGTTTTTTTCTTTGCCATATCTGAAGGTATTTGTTTTTCGTTGAATGTTTTTTAGTAATATCTATTTACAAAGATACAACAATCCCGGAGATATTCCTATAATTTTAAGATAATTTTTGATATGGCTGCCTGAATCCGGCAGTCGTGAGCTGAATTTTAGAAGCAGGTTTGTGATAATGCAGGGTCAATATAGAAAATGAAAGAGAGGTTGAGTCAGTCTGTTGACTCAACCTCTCTTGAAGTCTTTGTCGATTATAAGAGTTTCCCTCAGCTATTTACTTATCGGCTGCGAGGCGGCTTCTGAGAGCCTCGCCTTGGGCTTCGTAGCCGGGCTTTCCCAGAAGTGCGAACATATTCTTCTTGTAGGCTTCTACACCGGGCTGATTGAAGGGATTGACGCCGAGCATATATCCTGATATCGCACATGCTTTCTCAAAGAAATAGATGAGTTCTCCGAGTGAATGCTCGTCAAGATGCGGCGCGGAAATTCTCACCACCGGCACATTGCCGTCAACGTGAGCCAGACGTGTGCCCTGCTGAGCCATTTCGTTGACTACGCTAATGCGGCGGCCGGCGAGATAGTTAAGGCCGTCAAGGTTTTCCGCATCCTCAGGAATCACGCACGTCTCTGCCGGGTGCTTTAGTTCAACCACAGTCTCAAATATTGTGCGTTCACCTTCCTGAATCCACTGTCCTAGAGAGTGGAGGTCGGTAGTCATATCGGCTGACGCGGGGAAAATTCCTTTCCCTTCCTTCCCTTCGCTTTCGCCGAAGAGTTGCTTCCACCATTCTGCGAGGAAGTGAAGTCGAGGATCGAAGTCAACGAAAATCTCAATCTTCTTGCCGTCCTGATATAGGGCATTGCGAATCATAGCGTATGTCTGCGCGGGATTTGAGGGGCCGGGATGGCGGGTTTCGTTTTCCATATCAACGGCACCGGCAATTAGCTTGTCAATATCATAACCGGCCACTGCGATTGGGAGCAGACCTACAGGTGTGAGCACTGAGAAACGGCCGCCTACATTGTCAGGGATAACGAAAGTATCATATCCTTCCTGAGTAGCCAAAGTGCGAAGCGCGCCTTTGGAGGCATCGGTGACGGCTACGATAAGCTCTTTAGCCTCTGCCTTCCCTACCTGTTGCTCAAGCAGAGTGCGGAGGATTCTGAATGCAATAGCAGGCTCAGTAGTTGTGCCTGATTTTGAAATTACTATTATGCCGAATTTCTTACCTTTGAGCAGACGCTGCAACCCGGCGAGATAATCTTCTGAGATATTTTGGCCGGCATAGAGTATTTTGGGTTGGTTTTCCGTATCGGGATAGAGGTCGATAAATGCATCTGAAAGAGCGAAATTCACAGCTTTTGCTCCGAGATACGAGCCGCCAATACCAACTACGACTACATATTGGCAACGGTTTCTGAGTCTCTCTGCCACGCTCTTAATGCGTGCCGTATCTTCAGTAGTGATGGATGACGGAAGAGTGGCCCAGCCGAGGAAGTCTGAGCCGGCGCCTGTACCGTCGTTGATTTTCGTGACGGCTGCATTGGCTGAATCGCGTAGTGCTTCAAATTTCTCTTTTCCCGCGAAGTAGATTGCGTCCTGAATGTTAATGTCTAAGGTCTTCATAATGATTTTGATTGGGTTATTATCTTCTATGAGAAGTGAAAGGCAATCGGCGCATGGATCATAGCGACGGGTTTACGTCTCACTCCTGTATTATAAGGCCTGAGAGCAAAAAAAGTTTAGCAAAATAAAGTAAGCAAGCGTTAAAGAGCGTTATTTCGCGGATTTTGCCCGGGATGATTACGAAAGAAGCGGGTAAAGCTCGGAAAATGCTCTTCGCGGCGATATATTTTCGTAAAGAATGGCATTTACGCAATTAAGAATAGGCATATCCACACCATGTATCTCATTTATTTGGTGAATGCATCGTGTGCCGTAGTATCCTTCAGCCACCATCTCCATCTCCATTTTTGCCGCAGTCACGGAGTAGCCTTTACCTATCATTGAGCCGAAATTATGGTTGCGGGAGAATTTCGAATAACCGGTGACGAGAAGGTCGCCCAGATATGCTGAATCGCAGATGTCGCGGGGCTGCGGGTCGAGAGTATCCACGAATCGGCGCATTTCACGTATTGCATTGGATATGAGTACGGCCTGAAAATTGTCGCCTTTCTTCATACCGGCGGCAATACCGGCAGCAATAGCATATACATTTTTGAGGACAGCCGCGTATTCTATGCCGCGGACATCATCGCTTACCACAGTCTTCATATTCTTACCTGCGAGACAGGAGGCAAAAAGGCGTGCTTTCTCGGTATCATGCCCGCCGATAGTAAGATATGACAGACGGTCAAGAGCTACTTCCTCAGCATGACACGGACCTGCGATGCAGAGAAGATTTCGGTCGAGGCAGCCGTAGCGTGATCGAAAAAATTCGGTGACGAGCATATTGTCGTCAGGGACGATACCCTTAACGGCCGAAACTATATTCTTCTGTGAAAGATCAGCTGTGACCTTTTCAATGTGAGGCTTAAAGAAGGGGCTTGGTACAGCAACTACCAATGTGTCGGCTTCTCGGCATACAAGATCAATATCGTCCGAGAAGTCAATACGTCGTGTATCAAAGTTTACATCGGTAAGATACATTGGGTTGTGTCCAACCTTTATGAATTCTTCAATTCTCTCAGGCTTGCGGATGTACCAGCTAATACGGCCGGTGTTGGCAAGGAGAAGGTGGGCAATGGCAGTGGCCCAGGAGCCACCGCCAAGCACAGCTATTTTACCAATATGCGTCAACATGATTCCTGCTCGTTGTTGTCTTCGCCGTTCTCTTCTTTCTTAGCGTGTTTCTCAGGGCGCATCTGAGGGAAGAGGAGAACTTCCTGAATCTGAGTCTGACCGGTCAGGAGCATTGCGAGGCGATCCATACCTATGCCCATTCCCGAAGTAGGAGGCATACCGTATTCGAGGGCGCGGATGAAGTCGGCATCTATTATCATAGCTTCGTCGTCACCCTTGTCGGCAAGCTTCATTTGCTCAACAAAGCGCTCGTACTGATCTATCGGATCGTTAAGTTCTGAATAAGCATTGCAAAGCTCTTTACCGTTGACCATAAGCTCGAAGCGCTCGGTAAGCTGAGGATCGTTGCGATGGCGTTTAGTCAGCGGCGACATCTCAATAGGATAGTCTATTATGAACGTGGGCTGGATGAATGAACCTTCGCATTTTTCACCGAAGATTTCGTCAATGAGTTTTCCTTTTCCCATTGAGTCTTCCACTTCTATGCCCATTGTGCGTGCAGCCTGACGAAGTTCTTCCTCGCTCTTGTCCTTTATGTCGAAGCCGGTCTTCTCAAGAATAGCGTCGCGCATGGTCACGCGCTTGAACGGTGCTTTAAATGATATTACGTTGTCGCCGACGGTGACTTCTGTAGTGCCGTTGACGTCGAGGCATATCTTTTCGAGCATACGCTCGGTGAAGTCCATCATCCAGTTGTAATCCTTGTAGGCTACATAAATCTCCATGCAGGTAAATTCAGGATTGTGAGTTCGATCCATACCTTCGTTGCGGAAGTTTTTGGAGAATTCATATACACCTTCAAATCCGCCTACAATCAGACGCTTGAGATATAGCTCATCGGCTATGCGCAGGTACAGAGGTATGTCAAGAGTATTATGATGAGTGATGAAGGGGCGAGCTGCGGCGCCTCCGGGAATGGCCTGGAGGATTGGAGTTTCCACTTCAATATAGCCGTGGGAATTAAAGAACTCGCGCATTGAGTTAAACATCTTCGTGCGCTTGATGAAAATATCTTTAACTCCTTTGTTGACAACGAGGTCTACATAACGGCGGCGATAGCGAAGTTCCGGATCAGTGAAGGCATCATAGGCTTTACCGTCCTTCATCTTGACTATGGGGAGTGGTCGGATTGACTTGCTCAGGATTGTGAGTTTTTCGGCATGAACTGATATTTCGACGGTTCTGGTGCGGAATACATATCCTTCAACGCCGATGAAGTCGCCTATATCAAGAAGCTTCTTGAATACGGTGTTGTAAAGCTCCTTATCTTCGCCGGGGCAGATGTCGTCGCGGCTCACATATACCTGTATTCGGCCGTCAGCATCCTGAAGTTCAAGGAATGAAGCCTTACCCATTATGCGGCGCGACATTATACGCCCGGCGATGCTTACATGGCGAGGCTCTTCCTGCTCATCATTGAAATTTTCCTTGATTTCTGCACTGTGACCGGTGACTGTATATTCTGCTGCGGGATAAGGCTCTATCCCCATGTCGCGTAGAGTGGTGAGCGATTTGCGGCGCACCTCTTCCTGTTCTGATAATTCCTGAATAGCCATATAGGTAGTTTTTGATTATTTGTCAAATATGTGCAACTGGTTTCGTGCAACTCCCGGGGGGAATCGCATTTATAATCTGCAAATTTACAAAAATATTCGCTTTGAGGCAACACGGACGATAAAAAGGATGGGCTGTAGCGTATTATTGCCACAGCCCACCTGTTGTGATTATTTCACCGAATAAGTACTATTTTTATTGGGCAGGATAAATTTCGTCGTAACCACCGTCAAATGCCGGATCAATCTTGATTATGTAGTCATAACCTGAAGTAAGAAGGGCACCGTAGATGTTGGTACGGTAGTTGCGCTGAGTAGGCACGTTAGTAAGATTGATGGTATTGATTACGCCATTTTTGTCACTGAAAGTAAGATCAATGTCCTGGAGCGCTTCACCATTTCTGAGGATATAGTCACATGAAAGATAGCTGAGGGCCTTGCCATTGTATCCGCCGATTACGGGGAATTCCTCGCTAATAGGATTGGGACGGCCTGCAGCAGGAATCGTTACAGTCTGGGGATCAGTTGCATCACCTGTGAGGATATTGAAAGTAGTGTATGCCTCAAGAGTGATAGAAGTCTTGAGATTCTTGAGGTTGATCACAGCAGGCTCGTTGAGGTCGCAGGTTCCAACGTTGATCTGGGCGAACGGACGGGTGAGAATGATAGTCTCGTTGATAGCCTGACCGCTGGCAGTTACAGTGAAAGAGCGGCTTGCTGAGAATGCATCGCGGGTGTTGCCGGTAGCATTTGCAGCGGGAGCGTTATCATATTTTACTGTGATAGTCTTATCAGAGGGTGAGAAAGTATAGTCGGGGCAGCTTGGGTTCTGAGCCCAGAAGATAATTTCATAAGTCTTTCCGGCTACGAGGCGGAGTGAAAGCGTAGTCTCAAGATTTTCATCAAAAGCATTTTCTACGTCATTCTGGATGAAGGGATTGGTTTCACCCTTTTCATAGATTGCGTAGGTGAGTCGGGTTGCTTCATGGCCTCTTCCGAACATACGGGTAGTGGGAGCGTCAGTCATCTTCACAGTGAAGTTAACTAATTCTCCGTTGGTGCCGTTATTGATCGGTTCATCAGCGCTACAAGCACCTAAGGAAAGGAGCGAGCAAGCTGCCAAAGCAGAGTACAGATACTTTTTCATACTTTAGTGTGTATTAGATTATTAATTTAGTGTGTATTAGATTATTAATATTGTTGCCGGAGCGGATCGCGGCGAAAAAATTATTATTTTAGAAAATTATAAATATCAGCATCTTCCGCTTAAGTTTCGTTGCTTAGTCGGAAGATGCCTGATTATCACTCAATTATAATGTCATAGCTGCCACCAAACGATGGGTCAATACCGATACCGGGCTTCTGTGCAGCGGTAAGGAAGTCGCCGGTTACGATAGTACAGTGGTTTTTCTCCACCGGAATATTAACCGGTGAAACTGAAGCTACCTGATTCCCTTCAGGGTCATAGACTATCAGACCCACGGTAACTTTAGATTCCTGACCGTTGATGAAGAACATATCATATCCGAGAAGCGCTGTATCGGAGTTAATTTCCGTGATTCCACCGTAGAATGTGATGCCGGTGACTGCATTGCGAGGAGCGTTGTCAAAGATGTTGTAACGAGTGGGCAAATAGCCTGAATAGTAGAACATCACTTTGTAGCCTTTGAAGTCCGGAATGCGGGAAAGAACTTCTGCTTCGTTGTCACTTACTTCTGTGCTCTGACCGGGAGTGGGGTTGTCCGGTATACGGCGGCGTGTGACTTCCGTCTGCACGAATTCACGCAGGTCTTTGGCGAGGAATGCGTATGCCGTGATGGGGCGTCCGAGATCGCAGTAGTAGTGGAGGTCAATATCCTGCTCAATGGAGGCAGGAATGCTCACTGTGGTATTGCCGCGGAAGCAGTCCTTCAGGTCAGTATTGCCACTATATGGCTCAAGATATGATATATTAGCGAATGTCTCTACATCGTAGCCGAGAGGCTCTTTGGTTGAAGAATTCACGTAGTCATTCCAAACGTAGATATCAAATTCTCCTACCGGAAGAGTTAGCTCTGCAGTATAATCTTCAAAAACGGGAACTGGAGAATAGAACGTCTGTGAGGTGACCAGGTGCGATACGTCGCCATGAGGATATACCTGAACAATATATCTTACTCCAACTCCAGGAGCTTTGGCAGGAGAAGTACGGGTGATGTCATGATAGATATAGCCCCATTCAGTATTCTGGTGAGTAAGAGTCAGGAGAACCTTACGTCCTTCAGGCACTTCGGGCCATTCGTGCACACAGCTTGTGGTGCCGAAGAGTAGAGAGAGAAGAAAAGCAAAGAATATGGTCTTTTTCATTTGTTGCCTCCTTTCTTCTTATTAAGGTCAAACTGGTAGCAGAATGATACGGCAGCGCGGTCAATACCGTAGAAGGTGCGCTGGCGGCGTCCGGTGATCAGGCCGTTTGTGACATTGTTGAAGATGTCATAGTCAAGCTTGTAGATACCGTAGCCTAAAGTCACTTCCATCTTCCAGTTGTGGTTTCTGCAGAAATTGAATCGATAGCCGATTGAAGCGCCGCCACCGATTGCAGGGGTTCTGCGGTTATGGTCTTGATAGCGGCTGTCGCCGTCGAAAGCGCAGTTATACCATCCGAGTCCGAAGTGCGCGCCAACGAAGAATCCGTTGTTGTCGCGTGAAGGCCAGTAGCGAAGTTCCGGCTGAATGGTAAGAGTGCGGAACTTTATATAACGGGTGAAATAGTTGAAACCGGAGTAGTAAACGGGGAGTTCTGCCGAGAAGTGCGGCGCCATGTCAATTTCAACGCCGGCATTGATCCAAAGCATGAACCATGCGGGAGCATTAGTCTTAAGAGTGAGACGACGGTGCCAATAGTCTTCATCGTCTACGTCAACCGTAACTACTTCTACGGGTTCTTCTACAACTTCAACCGCATCAATTACTGCGATCTGAGCTTCCGGCTGCGGTTCTTCAACTTCAGGAGCGCTTGAGAGCTCGTGGGTGATAGTTATGTACTTTCCTTCCACGGTGGTTCTCACGGCGCGAAGGCGAGGGAATACGTCGGTTGCAAGTTGAGCCCAGACTTTGCCGTCATCAAGCGTTCTGAGTCGCATTTCTGCCTCGTCGCGATTGGGAGTATTCTTAATGATGTCGAGGATAGCTTCGCGGTTGTTGATGCCGGGGAGCGTCTTGACGAGTTTTTCAAATCCTGTCCAATCCTCACCAATGGCTTTGACATTAAAGATAGATGCCGGGAAATTGCCGTGGCTCATAAAGTATTGCTGCACGCTCGCTGCACGCTCGCGAGCCAGACGGTCGTTGAGGGCCACCGAGCCATCCGGTGAAGCAGTGCCTACAAGGTCGATTTTCAGGAGCTCTCCGTGGCGGAAGAGAGAATCGGCCGTATGTACGAGATTGATGAATGACCTTGTCGGCACAAGATTACTCCTGCCAATCTGGAAGTCTTGCTTGGCCGAGGCCTTCACTTCCTCCTCTATGTCCTGCGCCGGGGAAGTTGTGTTCAACTCCGCGGTGCTCAAGCCGTTAGTAGCACTCGCATAGGTGCAGCCTGATGCAAGTGCGGCGGCTATCAGAGTTATTTTTGCGTATTTGAAATTCATCCTTTTATCTGTTACGATACAACTTTGGATACTAATCAGTTTTGCAAAGTTAGGTAATAAATTCCTTTTGGCAAAATTTTTTCTAAAATTCTCATTATTTTTCAATATTCGTAGCTATTCTGATATCTAACTATTTGCAATGCGGTCAAATCCGGCGATGCGCCGGCTAAATATTACATCCCGGTCGTTTCTCAGTCTCGGCCGGTTTTTTTAATTCTTATAATATTTTTAATCTTTTATATTTATTTATGTGTAGCTGCATGGCAATATTCCGTTATTGTTGCCGTTATTTCTTACAGATGAGGAGTACTGAGATTCATACCCGCCATCCGCGTCTTTGTGCTGTCGCTTTTGTGGCGGCCACATTCATCTTGCTTCTTATTCTTGCCGGCTGCAGCACTAAGAAGAATACCGCTGCTTCCCGTAATTGGCAGGCCTTCAATACACGATACAACGTTTACTACAATGGTAACGAGCATTATCGCGAGACTCTCAAGGAGATGGAGGCAAAGTATGAAGACGACTATACACGCCGCCTTATGGCTCACCCTGCTGAAGCAAGAGCCGACAAAAAACTTCCGCAGCCTTCCGGCGATTTCAAGCGCACGATTGAGAAGATGCAGAAGTCAATACAGCTTCACTCAATAAAGAAGAAGCCCGCCAGGCGGTCGTCTACAGCTAAGGAGAAGGCTTTCCGTGCGCGTGACGAATTTAATCCTTTTCTTCACAATTCATGGCTGATGCTTGGTAAAGCTCAGTTCATGAATGGAGACTTTAGTGGTGCCGCTTCTACATTCTATTACATTTACAAGCATTTCACATGGCTTCCTGACGTTATGCTTGAGGCGCGACTTTGGCAAGCGCGTGCATATTGTGCTGAAGACTGGCTATATGAAGCTGAAGATATTCTCACCCACATAAAGCCGGAAAAGATTGAGAAAAAAAGCCTGCGTAATCTTTATGACAACGTGATGGGCGACTATCTCATGCGCGCCGGCAAATATGCCGATGCCGCAATCTATCTTTCCCGGGCGGCTAAAGCTGCTTCCGGCACTCAGAAAAACCGACTGTGGTTTCTTGTCGGACAGGCTTATTCGCAACTTGGGGATAAAAAAAATGCTTACACGGCTTTCAAGAAGGCCGCTTCCGGCTCGTCGATCCCTTATCGTGCAAAACTCAATGCGCGAATCAGGCAGAGCGAAGTATTCTCCGGTTCAAATATTCGTTCAGAGGTCAACTCACTGCGAAGCATGACGCGTTTTGAGCGCAATAAGGAGTATCTTGATCAGATATATTACGCCATAGGAAATCTCTATCTATCGCGCGGCGATACTACTAATGCTATCGAAAACTACAGGCTGGCAGTGGCTAAATCCACTCGCAACGGCATTGATAAGGCTTTGGCCCAGCTCGCTCTCGGCAATCTCCTGTATGACCGGGGAGAATATGTTCAGGCGCAGCCCTGCTATTCCGAGGCCGTGCCGCAGCTTCCCGATAATTATCCCGATTACCGGGTGCTCAAGCGTCGCTCCGACCTTCTTGATCAACTTGCTACATACGCCGGCAATGTGCAGCTTCAAGACTCTCTTCTCGCTCTCTCAAAGCTCAGTGAGAAGGAGCAGCTGGCGGTATGCGAGCGGCTCGTTAAAGAGTTGCTCAAGAGGGAGAAGGAGGAGGCTGATGCCGCCCGTCGTGAGCAGGCTGAAGCCGACGCCGAGGCTAACAACAGGCTTCAGAACACCAATTCCTCAGCGCCTCAGCAGTTTCAGATGAATTCCGACCGATCCTGGTATTTCTATAATACACAGTCAAAGAATGCCGGCAAGCAGGAATTTCAACGCCGTTGGGGAGCGCGTAAGAATGAAGACGACTGGAGGCGGCGAAATAAGCAATCTTTCGCCCCGGACATTCCTGAGGAAGTGGATAATGACAGCGACATAGCACAGAATGACTCCATCAGCCCCGAGCAGAAAGAGGCTCTCGCCAAGGAGAATGACCCTCACTTCCCGGAGTACTACATGAAGAATATTCCCCGCACAGAAGAGGAGATAAATAATTGTAATGACATAATTCAGGAGGGCCTATACAATATGGGTCTGATTCTCAAAAACAAACTGGAGGATTACCCGCAAGCGGAAAAGGAATTTACCTCACTTGATACCCGCTATCCTGACAATCAATATCGCCTTGATGTATATTATAATATGTATATGATGGCGGCTCAGCAAGGTAATCAGTCCAAAATGGAGCGTTACCGAAGCCTAATCCTCGCTGATTTTCCTGAGAGCGACTATGCCAAAGCACTCTCAGACCCAGACTATTTGGAGCGACTGAAGGCATCGGCCGGGCGGGAAAAGGAGCTATATGACCGCACTTACGCCGCATATCTTGCTGATGACAATGCACGCGTCCATTCCCTCGTGGCTGAGGCTGAAAGCGAATTCCCCCTTTCCCGCATTATGCCGAAATTCGTATTCCTTGATGCCCTTGCATACGCTGCCACAAAAGATACGGATAAATTTAAGGAGCGTCTTGACCAAATCACTTCAAAGTGGAGTGACACCGACATCAATGAGCCTGCCTCGGGCATGATACGCGGTCTTCAGGAGGGGAAAACTCTCCAGGGCGGAGCTACAAATACCCGCGGTATAATCTGGGATACTCTCCTCAGCACGAATACCGATACTTCTCCTGCCGCTGACGGACAGCCCGTAGCATTTGAACGCGATCCGTCTGCTCCGCATATACTCGTCCTCGCCTTCCCCACTGACTCAGTGAATGCAAAGGAACTTCTTTATGACGTGGCGCGTTACAATTTCTCAACTTTCACCACCGGCGATTTTGACCTGGAGCAACTCACATTCGGAAAGATAGGTATAATCACCGTATCCGGATTCCGCAATCAGGCCGCTGCTGAGAGGTATCGCAATTCGTTTGCTCGATACGGATTTGAGCTTCCCGCCGCTGTGCGACCCATTGTCATTTCCAAGGCTAATTTTGAACTTCTAACTTCTCGCGGACGTTCTTTTGAAGAATACTTCCGCTTCGAGGCCGATGCCGATAAGGAAGCAACGGAGGAGAAACTTCTCGGTCCGGGAATGACCACACCTTCACCCGATAATCCCGGTGACGCAGTTGAGGAATCGTCTGAAGGAGGAGAAATCCCTCACGAGGGAGAGGAAGCTGATCCCGATGAAGTAAACCCTGAGAAAATGACTCCCGATCAGTCTACTATCACCGGGGAATCCGCCTCCGAAGAGTCAATTCCGGCAGAGGAAGAAGCAGAGGAAGAAGAGTAACTGTTGCAATAATTTACTAACAACTCGTGCAAGATGGAAAAAATATTATGGGTTGACGATGAAATAGATCTCCTGAAGCCTCACATACTCTTTCTTAAGACCAAAGGGTATGAAGTGGTGACTGTATCCAATGGTCCCGACGCTCTGGACGTGATATCGCACGAAAGGATCGACCTCGTGCTTCTTGATGAGAATATGCCCGGACTTTCAGGTCTTGAGACTCTTGAGAAGATCAATGAACTACGTCCCGATCTTCCGGTGGTAATGATCACTAAGTCGGAGGAGGAAAACATTATGAATCAGGCCATAGGTAATCATATAGCTGACTATCTCATCAAGCCTGTCAATCCTATGCAGATACTTCTTTCCATCAAGAAGAACCTACACTCCACCGAGATTGTGGCCGACTCCGTACGCTCCAATTATCAGCAGGAATTTAATGCCATATCCCAGTCTATCAACATGGCATCTTCGCTCAATGACTGGTACGACGTATATCGCTCTCTCGTGCGCTGGGAGATGCGTCTTTCCGAGACGGAAACGAATATGGACGAGCTGCTGCTCATGCAGAAGCGCGATGCCAATGCGGGTTTCTGTAAGTTTGTAAAGAGAAACTATGAAGACTGGGTCACTACTGACGATCACCCGCTGATGTCGTTCGAGGTTTTTCGGCGCAAGGTATTTCCTCTCCTTGACAAGGGAGAGAAAGTATTGTTTGTGCTCATCGACAATTTCCGCCTTGATCAGTGGAAAGTGGTGCAGCCCCTCTTTGCCGAGACTTTCGATATTGACGAAGACCTCTACACCACTATCCTGCCTACATCTACGCAATATGCCCGCAATGCCATATTTGCCGGCCTTATGCCGCTCCAGATTGCTGATATGTATCCTCAGTATTGGGTGGAAGAGGATGAAGACGAAGGCCGCAATATATATGAAGAAGACCTTATCCGCACGCAGCTTGAGAGATTCCGCCGCTCTGAGAAATTCTCTTATGCCAAGCTAAATGATTCGGCTGCCGGAGAGAAGTATATCGCCTCTATTTCCAATATTAAGGATAACCCTCTCAACGTGGTGGTACTCAACTTTATAGATATGCTTTCTCATGCCCGTACCGAATCGAAGATGATACGCGAGCTTGCTAATTCCGATGCTGCTTATCGATCGCTCACGGAGACGTGGTTTCGCCATAGCTCCGCTATGGATATATTCCGGCGTTTCGCCTCGCTCGGGTATAAAATAATCCTTACTACTGACCACGGCACAATACGCGTTGACAATCCTATCAGAGTGGTTGGTGATCGTAATACCAATACTAATCTTCGCTACAAGGTAGGAAAGAATCTCAATTACAATCCCCGACAGGTATATGAGATGCACAATCCGGCCAAATTCGGTCTTCCCCGCCCCAATCTCTCTTCTACATTTATCTATGCCTGCAACGAGGATTTCTTCTCCTATCCCAATAATTACAACTACTATGTGCAATACTATACAGGCACATTCCAGCACGGCGGCATATCTCTTCAGGAGATGCTCGTGCCGCTTGTGACTCTTTCCCCTAAATAAAGTCCGCACCCCATGAATATTCTCCCTCTTCTGTTTTCAGCAATGATAAGCTCCTCTCCGGCAGCCTCACCAAGCACTGTCGAAGTTCCCGTTGACTCGACTTTTCTTGCAGCTTTCAATGAGCTTAAGGACAGAGCGTCAAGCGGAGATAATAAAGCAATTTTTGATCTTGCCGGCTTATATGACCGCGGGTATCGTTCCATCGAGGCCGATACCGCTGAAGCTACGCGCCTTTATCTCAAGGCTGCTGAAGGCGGCTATGCACCGGCACAGAATTTTGCCGGCTACCGACTTATCTCAGGTACAGGCACGCAGGCTGATGTGCAACGCGGCATTTACTGGCTTGAGCAGAGTGCACTGCAGGGTGATCCTCGAGCTTGCAATAATCTCGGTGCGCTCCTCGCGGCCGGCGAACTCGTGGAGCAGGACTATACTAAAGCGGCCTATTGGCTTGAAAAGGCTGCTCGTGAAGGTTTGCCTACAGCGCAGGCATCTCTTGCCGACCTCTATAAAGGCGGCCTGGGTGTGGAAAAAGATACTATCCGTGCGGCGGAGCTGTATGATGCCGCCATCGCCGGAGGATTAGCCGACGCAGGGCTTAAGCTGCAGGCTATGATGTATCCTCAATGGCGGTCACTTGCGCCGGCTGAGGCCGTAGCACTCGGGCGTCGCTATTACTCCGGAGCTGCGCCATTTGTAGGCGTCACACTCTTTGAAATAGCCTCTGAGGGGGAAAATCCACTTCCCGAGGCTCTGGCGCTCCTTGCTGATGCTTACAGCCGCGCTCTCGGGGTGGATTATGACTACAACCGCTCTCTAAGCCTCTATCTGCAGGCAGCGCGTCTTGGCAATGCACCGGCACAATTCGTGATAGGAGAGCTGCTTCAGATGTTTCCCGATGCCTTGGAGGAATTTACCCCTGCGCCTACTGACGACGAACGCAATCCCTACTATTGGCTTGAACGTGCAGCTTCTGCCGGCATAACCGATGCGGCACTCGCTTCACGCGCACTCCTATATGATTAGTGGAGTGAGGCGAGGATCGCGCCTCCGACAAGTCCGACCGGTGTAACCATCCCCAAAAAGGGGGATTGTGCCTTTTGACACAACCCCCGATAGGATATATATCGGCTTCAATAAGCCGCGTTATGGTCAGAATTACTGAGCAGGATAAACCTGAGTTCCGTCTACGAATACTTTTGCGTTAGCTCCACGAACTGCTGCCCAAAGGCGATTTTCTACAGCCTTAAAGTCATCAGCATACGCAGGTGTAAGGCAATTAAGAGTACATCCTTCAATTGAACAGTTTGTGAAAGTAACTGTCGGATTATCATTAGTACCTACTACACCGAAGAAGCATCCGGAACCATGACTTGTGAAGGTATCACCGGATGCTATACCGCCTGATACTGTACAACCGATAGCTTTGCAATCTGTAAAGTTAGCATTTGAAGCGTATCCACAAAGAGAACCGGCTTGACCCTCTGCAGCTGTTACGGTTGAGTTTTTAACGATTACGTTAATAAGATTGATTGCACCACCTTCATTATTCCACCCAACGCAAACAGCAGCTTTTTGTTCACCTGTAACCGAGCAATTATTCAAAGTTATATTTTCAAATGTTGTGGATTGAGATTGAGCACAAATTACACCGGCATACTTTTTACCGCTGTTATTATTTTCAACAACCGCATTTTCAACTGTAAAATTCTTAAATGAGCAATTTACAGTATAGGGGAAGAGAGCTACAAATTGATTAGATCCTTCTACAATGTTTATATTTGAGATAGTGTGGTTTTGACCATCAAAATTAATATAATAATTATGACCACTTCCACCGGCTGCCATTCCTTTAATAGGATGGTTGCCAAGGTCAATGTCACAAGTGAGGTTTATATTTCTTGTAATATCATTTTTGCCGGCATTTGCCAACTGCTGAATAAGGCTTACAAACTGGGGAGCGGTGTTGATATTGATGACAGATTGTGAGAGATCAACATTTTCTATTGTCTTGCCGTCCCATACCTGGATTGAGCCACCGTATGAAGCTGTAAGCTGCACGGTGAAGTCAAGACCCTGAGTGAGGAGTGTGCCGTAGACGTTGGTCTGATAGTTGGGCTTGGCCGGCATGCTGCTGAGGTCAATGCTCCGAAGGTTTTTAGCGCCTTGGTCTACTGTGAAAGTGGCATTCAGCAGTGCTTGTCCGTCAGTACCGGGATCAACAAGCATATACATCATACTTAGGTAGTCATATCCGGCGACCGGGAAGCCTTGATTGACGGGCTCAACCTCATCGCCGTCAATTGTTACGAGTTTATCAAGGGTAGTAGTTGCATTGATGCCATCTGCGGCTGCGGTATATGTGCCGTCGAGGAGCGACATGCCGGAAGCGAGATTATCTTTTTGTACGGTCAGAGTGGTGCTGAAGTTTTCGTATCCGATGCTCTTGATAAAGTTGCTGATAAGATTTTTGGTGCCTATGTTTACCTGAGCAAATGGACGCTTGAGGTTTATGGGATCGGTGGTATCGTAATCAGTATCTACATCGGGCACATTTACATAGAATGCATCGTAGGCATCATCGTTGACGGCAACTGCATCATAGTTCACCTTTAAGTCGCCGGTAGAGGGGTTATAGGCATAGCCGGTGGAGAAGGTGCCATTATCCTCCGAGAGGGTCGTAGTTACGGTGTTGTTGCAGGCGAAGAATACCACGTTGTAGGTCTGTGAAGGCACGAGGTCAATAGTGACAGTTACAGCTTGCGAGCCGTCCCAGTCAAGACTCGAAGTGAACATCAGATTTTTGGTATCTGAGTTAAATACAGAGTAGTGGAGAGTGTTGATACTCTTGCCATCTGAGAAACGAGTGGCTAAATCTTGGGGAAGCTGCACGGTCATAGTGACACGGTTGCCGTCGCCCTTAGTGATTCCCGGTTCATCAGCCGAGCATGAAGCGAGAGCCAGTGCAGAGCCGATGATGAGGGAAGAATAGATTAATTTTTTCATACGTATGTGTAATTATGTTAACATTTTTATTGCTGGTATAAAGCGCGTTGCAAAGGTAATAAATATTTCATTAACAATAAAATCCTAAAAAGAGACGTAAGGGAAATCTACATAGAAATCTACGATTTTTAGTACCGACAGTGAGGTTGGAGATTGGTTATGTTGATCCTATAAAGTATGGGGGGCTGTGTCAAGCCTATAATTATTTGACACAGCCCCCCGATAAGTTAGTGATACTAATTAGCTATTATTTAGATACCTGCTTGATGGTACGGGTTGATCCGTCTTTGAGGCGGAGCTTGCGGATTATGATACCCTTCACATCAGAGCTTACACGGCGTCCGTTGATGTCGTAGCGCAGTTCGCTCTCGATATCGTCGGCACTGATGGTCTTTATTGCTTTGACTTTTGTTACGGTTTCATCGCTGTAAAGGGTAGTTCCCTTCTCATTGACGTAGACACTGCGTGCACCGACGGTCTCCTCCGGTACTTCATAGATATATACGGTGTGATCCTCGGCATAGACGTATATGTCGTAGTCCTGATATTCGTAAGGCAGGACTGTGGTTTCCTGATAGTCATAATCGCCTTCTGCATTTTCGGTATAAATGCCGAATGTAAGGGGATTGCCGTCAACCATAATCTGATAGCCGAGTTCGTTTACGTCAAGGAGCTTGCCGTCAATGTCGGTATTCGGTATCATCAACCATACGTAGTCGCCCCAATCCTCATCAGATACGTATTCAAGATCATAGGGTGTCTCGGGGCGTGCATCAGGATTGCGTTCCTGATATTCTATCTTGATATTTTCGTAGCCATAGATAGGATAGAGCTTGTCGGCGCTGCCATTGATGATATAGCCCTGATCGGTGCGAGTGGTGAGCACGCGGTTTTCTTTGTCATAGTCGAATATGCATGATTCTTCGAGTGATGATTGGCGTGAGAAATCGCCGTTTTCATCCTCCACGTCAACAAATTCTGCGCCGCAGAAATAGGAATAATACCACACTTCATAGTCGGGCCCGAGATACTGACCCGAGGGGAACACTACAGTGTCATCAGTGATAGTGCCTTTTACCCAGGCTTTTGGCATAGAGCGGTTGAGACCGGCTACATAGAAGTCGTTGCCATCAATGGCTACATTCACGGCAGCCGCTTCATCGCCGTCGCTCCATACCCAGTTATTCACTTCAAGTCCTTCGGGAAGAGTCATGGGAGTCTCGTTGAATTCCGAGATTGTGATATCGCGGTCACCGTAACCACTCCATACATATTCCTTTTCGCCACCGGCTGAAGTTGCTGCATATACGCAAGCGCCGAGGAGAATAGTGGGATCGGCGCTCACCCAGTTGCCGTTTTCATCAATATTGTAAGTGAAGGTAAGGTCGTCGGCTGCAACGTAAGTGCCCTGCATATTTTCATCCACTTCCATGCGCATCGGAATGATATATACGGGCATTTCCTCGTCGTTGTCATAGTCATAGTCTATATATAGCATCTGAGGACAATCCACTTTGATGGTATTGCCTTCGCGAGTGCCATGTATCCAGGTCTGCACGGGGAATTCTGAGAGCACATTGTAGAAATAGATGTCATCGCCGTCGGTTACGGTCTTCACAATGGCTCCATAAGACTTCTGATGATATGCCGTCCAACCATATACCCAGAACGCGTCGCAATCACGGCGGAGGAAGGCGACTTCTCCTTCAGGCTGATCGTAGATAGGCTCCATTTCGCCGATGTCAAGTGCGGCTCTGTGGAGGTTGGCGGGCAAGTGATTGCGCATAGCTTCCGGTTTTAATCTCGGAGCGGCTCCCATAGGAGTATAAGCAGCTGCGGAAAGCGTGGCGGCTGCAGCAATTAAGAGGGTATAGATTCTCATAAGCAAAATTAGATTTGAATTATGGGCAAAGGTAGTAAAAAAAATTGAAATATCAGGCTGATACCGAAAAATATAGATTAATTGTAAAATGGTAGGATAAAAAGACCATTCATTTCCTAATTGTAAAAT
>CAYNNV010000028.1:0-17193 GCA_964398625.1 uncultured Sangeribacter sp.
GACAATACGTTGACCGGTACTTTTGTGAATTCTAATAATGAGCAATTTTCGGTTAAGTTGAGATGGACTGATTGAAGTGAATTTCTTAGTTCATAACTCTATAAGCTTGAAGGCTGCAGCAAAATACTCGATTTTGTCGCAGCCTTCAGGTCAATTACGGAGCTGATTTACTTCATTGCGGTTTACTTTGAGTCGTCGGTCACTTTCTTCGCCTTCTTTTTTGCAGGGGATTTTTTTGCGACGCTTTTCTCGTGGGTAGATTTCTTTGGGGCTGCTTTCTCTTCGGCGTTTGTACGGATTGTCTTCACCTCTTTCTTTAATGTCTCAATCTCGGCAGCTTGATTGCGGATAGTCAGAAGAAGTGAATTAAGTTCTTCATTTTCAATGGTAAGCGGATACTGTTCTTCCACTCTTACAAGAAAATCAGCAAGCACATTCATATAATTGGTAAAAGCAGAATATGGAGAATCGTACGGAGAGAAAAGTGCGTGGGTTGAGCCGTCGTCAAGATTTTTAGTCGACATATAGTAGAAGTGATCAGATGACTGAAGATATTCCCAGTCCTGCTTTAGTCTTCTGTCAGTACAGAGGTTTACACGTTCTGCAACTGCATAAAGTTTAGAGATTGCTTCTCTCTGAAGAGAATTACCTTTCCAAGCTGATACATCCTTTGCTTCATCTGCCCAAGAGAGTGGATATGGTACAGAGAGCTCACTTACGGGTTTGTATTTATTGATAATCTCGGAGGGAGTTGCAAACTCTATATTCATCTCTTTTGCAAATCGGGGGAGAGCCTTGAGGAATTCAAAACATCCACTTGACTCAGGGAGAAATTCTCCGAAAGTTTCAAGGTTCATAAATAGATTCACTACTTTCTGTTCATCTGGAAGCGCACTTATCCATCCCATATATTTGTCGGCAGTAAGCGGATATTCGTGCCATGAAGTGTCAGCGAAACGTATAGCGATATCTTCTGAAAGCTTGTCATTTACAAGAAGAAGTTTGAGTTCGGGCGCTGATGCAGAAGCGTAGACATAGTCAGGCGAGCGCCAACCGAGTACATGTTTAGCACCTGCTGTCAACATAGCTTCATAACCCATTGCTGCAACCTGAAGCGCAATGTCGTCATCATAAATAAGTTCAGTATTCTGAAGAATCTTAGGATGCTGTCCGAAAAGGCGATGAATAAGAGTGTCATGGCGCTCAATCTGGCGACGGAACTCCTCCGGATCTTCTAACGAAGCAAGAGAATGAGCATAAGTCTCACTTAGAAACTCCACTCTGCCGGTCTCAGCTATTTTCTTGAGAAGCTCAATGAATTCGGGCACATATTGTTGAAGTTGCTCAATGGCAGTTCCCGAGATTGAAATTGCACACTTAAAGTCGGTCTCGGGATTCTTCAACATACTCAAAAGCGTGTTGGCGGCGGGTATGTAAGATTTCTGTCCAATACGGGTGACAATATCGTCATTAGCAAAGTCATCGTAGTAATAATGATCATTGCCAATGTCAAAAAAACGGTAGCGTTTCAGGCGAAACGGCTGGTGTATTTTGAAATAAAAGCAGATTGATTTCATTGTATCGTGAGGGTTATATTAAGTTGTCAAATGATCGGGAGTCTATTTGTTTAGGAGAGTCTTATAAATGTCAATCACTTTCCTTCCGGCTTTATCCCAAGTGATATTGTTAATTTCTTTGATACCATTGTCACGAAGATTGTTGTAGAAAGCCGGATAAGAAATGATTCCGTGCATGGCATCGGCCATAGCGTCAATATCCCAGTAGTCTGTCTTCACCACATGATTGAGAATTTCAGCACATCCGCTTTGTTTAGAGATGATTGATGGCACACCCATTTGCATAGCTTCAAGCGGGGAAATGCCGAAAGGCTCAGATACTGAGGGCATGACATAGACGTCGGAGTCGGCAAGCATCTCATATACCTCTTTCCCACGTAAGAATCCGGGGAAATGGAAACGATCGGCAATACCTCGTTTTGCAGCAAGTTCAATCATTTCATCCATCATGTCGCCCGAGCCGGCCATTACGAATCTCACATTTTTGTTTTTCTTCAGAACTTTTGCAGCGGCCTCCACGAAGTATTCGGGTCCTTTCTGCATTGTGATTCTGCCAAGGAATGTGATCACTTTCTCCTTACGGTCACGTCGTGGAATATTAAGAATCTCGTCGCTAAGCGGAATGACGGCGTTATGAACTGTGGTCACCTTAGCCGGGTCAATACCGTATTTCTCAATCACAGTCTTGCGAGTGAGATTTGATACTGTAATAATGTGGTCAGCATTCATCATACCGTCTTTTTCAATGGCAAAGACCGTGGGATTCACATTGCCTCGTGAGCGATCGAAGTCAGTAGCATGAACGTGAATGACCAGCGGCTTCCCGGTGACATTCTTAGCATGAATGCCCGCCGGATAAGTGAGCCAGTCATGAGAGTGAATTATATCGCATGGAATGGTTCTTGCAATAACTCCGGCTACAATTGAGTAATTATTTATTTCCTCAAGGAGATTGTCAGGATATCGGCCGGAGAATTCGATGCAACCAAGGTCGTTGAGGCGCATATAGTTGAAGTCGGAATATATATGGTCGCGCAGTTCAAAATAGAGCTTTGGATCCATAAATTTGCCGATACGTGACTCTACGTAGTCCCATGATACGTCGCGCCAAACCACAGGAGTATTGCAAGCGCCGACGATATTAGCGAAAGAACGCTCTTCGTCGCCCCAAGGTTTTGGAATTACGAAAGTGATATTCATATCACCGTTGGCATGCATACCTTTGGTAAGGCCGTAGGAGGCGGTGCCAAGTCCGCCGAGGATGTGGGGAGGAAACTCCCAGCCAAACATAAGAGCGTTCATGTGATTTTAGAAATCTGATGGTTGAGTATTATTTATTACTTTTACAGTCTTAATGGCGCGAAGAATTTCACCAACATTTTTTGCGGTAGAAACTGCACCTCTACCGATATATGGAGGATTACCGTCATAAAGTTCTGAAAGTGAGCCGATGCATCCCTCCGACATTTCTTCCTCAAATCCAATTAGCATCCTTTCAATAAAAGATAACCCTGAGTAACCGAAGACCTTAAAATACGCATCGCAATAGAAACCAAAGAGCCAGGGTCTTGCGGGGCCGTTGTGGACTGCATATTCCCGCTCATTAGGATTACCTCTATATACCGGTGTGTAACCGTGGCTTTTAGGAGAGAGAGATCGCAAGCCTTTGGGGGTGAGTAATTCTCTTGTGACAAAATCAAGAATGCTCTTTGAGTGGCGACGATCAAGCGGAGAATACTTAAGTCCTATGGCGATTGCCATGTTAGGACGCACATCAAGTTCCCGATAATCACCATTGACATAATCGTAAAGATAGCCGGCTTCATTGAGGAATGTATTTCGGAAAGCTTCTGCGCAACGCTCTGCTACTTTCTTCATAGTGGCAACAAATTCAGCCTCTTTTTGGTCTTTTTCAAAGATTGAAATTGCAAATTCAAGAGCGTTGTACCAAAGAGCATTAAATTCAACAAGAAAGCCGGAACGCGGGATTATTGGGCGACCGTCAACTGACGCCGACATCCAGCTGACAGGTGTATTGACACCCTGCGATGATACAAGCCCCGAACTATTGACTGTAAGATTCGGCACTTTGCAATCAAATATGGCAGAGATAAGATATTTGATTTCTTCACCGTAGAGTTTTTTTACAGTAGAAGCATTGGTGTCAGCTTCAAACATCTGCAAAGCCCAAAGGGTCCAAAGAGGGATATCCGGGAGATCAAGCTCATGGATAATATCTGAGCGCTTACCTTGGTCGTAGAATTCATGGAGAGCAATAAGAAGAGACTCCATAATAATATGGAAGTCTTCCATCCGTTCAATAGCGAGAGTACAACCCGGCAGAGCGATTATTTCATCACGAGCCCTGACTTTGTACCATGGATAACCGGCCATAATGTACTCATTGTCATTACTCTTGAGATAAAATTGAGTTGCAGAATTTTTGAGGCAATTGAAGAAAGAAGTCCGTGAGGTTCGAGTCTCTATTTCCTCAGCATAAATCTTAGCAAAATCTTCGGGTTCGCCTCTAAAAGTAGCAGCTGAGAAAATCACGGATTCCCCCTTGCTTATGGGCAGTTCAAAATATCCGGGTACCCAAAGATCTTCCTTGTAAGGAATGCCGCGGTTTCGATCTTTATAATACTCTATGCCCTTATACCAGTTGGGGTCATCATGCCATTCCACAGGTGTATTGAATTGCATGTATAGGTCAGGATAGCCATTGTATAAGCAGCACGAGATTCCGTTTTTTACCGGCTTAATCTCGCGGTTAAGGGCATTATTTTCTATGCACAGCGCGTTGGCATTTCTAAATGCGAGGAAGGGCCGGAATCGGAGAGTTGTCGGCGAGTGAGCGTCAAGAAGAGTGTATTTTATCAGAATGCGGTTTTCGTGAGAAATAAAAACCTTCTCTTTGCGCAGTATTACTCCGCCCACACGATAAATCAGAGTCGGCACAGTATCACAATTAAACTCACGTATATACTTATGGCCGTTTGGGCTGAAGATGTCTTTACCATATTGGTGGAGTCCGAGATTGAATGGTGCTCCATGCTGTATTACAGTCTCATCAAGAGAGGATAGGAGTACGTGGGCTTCATTATCCATCTCGGGTATGGGGATGACAAGAAGACCGTGTTGTTTCCGGGTGTTGCATCCTACGATAGTAGTGCAGTGATAAGCCCCGCTTTTGTTTGTACGAAGCATTTCCTTGGGCAGAGACTGCTCAAGGTTGATCATCAAATTTTTATCAAATTTCAGATAACTCATTTACGATGACTCTTGAAGGTTTTTAATGAAGCACACCTGAAATCCGGATGGTCAGACTTCAGGAAACTATATAATAATATTTTAACGCCGGTGCCATTTAAAATGTTTACATAAATTACATGAATATTGTTAAATATTACATTTTGTCATCGGCTCCGGGCAATATTTTGAAGATTTTTCGTCAGTTAACGGTTAATACCGTGAGTTTATCCTTTTACGACTAATGGCGCAGGAAGGCAAATATCTCTCAGAAGCAGATCATTCCCTTTATCGTAAGCTGTTTTTATGATTTCGTCAGTCCGGGTCAGAGCTTCGGAGTAGCGTTCTTTGAAAAGCGGAATAAAATCCTTCATTCCTTCTTTGTCAAGGGCGGAGAGGAGCATGCCGACGGTATATTTATCATTATCCACGGCCGGTGCGATTCCTAACTTGTCATTACCTAGCTGGACTATATACACCAGTCTGCATTTATTGAGTTTGTCAATAATTATAGATACAAGCCTTATGGGAAGGCCATATTTAGATGCAATATCTGACTGAGTAAAAGGCTGTTGCCCTGATTCAAAACGGTGGATGATTACAGCCATTGTCACCACGGCAACTTTTTTCATATATGATTCAGCGATATTTGAGAGGTCGCCCATGTAGTTGAATCCGAAGACGTTCTGTGCTGAATAGGTGAGGAGGGAGCCTGTGAGAAGAATTAACCACGAAAGCTGAAGCCAGATGAGAAGTAGAGGTAGAAAAGCAAATGACCCATAAATAGCATTGTATTTGGATACGTAAATCTGACCATTGACAAAAAGAAGCTGGACAATCTGAAAAGAGCAACCGCATAGCAGTCCTGCAATAGCAGCATATTTGAATTTAACTTTAGTATTGGGAATGAGGAAGAAGGAAAGAGTAAATGCAAGGCAGGCAAAGAAGAAGGGTGCAGCATCAAGCAGAGAATTGACCACCGGGGTGAGGAATGCAAATGAATTAGTCACTGTAGATGATACGAAGATTGATACACCCGATGAGCAAATCATCAGTATGGGAATAAATAGGCAAATGGCCGTATAATCAGTGATTTTTCGGTAAAAAGAGCGGTCTTGCCTTATTCCCCATATTTTATTGAAAGTAGACTCAATACTGCTAAGAAGTGAAATGAGTGTCCACAGCAGAATCACAAGACCAACACCGACAAAGATGCCTTGAGAGCTCTCTTTAAGATACCTGTCAACGAATGAAATGGCCGTATCAATCGCTTTATGCTGCGCAGGGAAGGCAGAGTATATGAATTCTGTAATGCTGCTTTGCAATCCAAAGCCTCGGCCGATAGCAAATAAAAGAGCAAAAGCCGGGACAATTGCAAGCACAGTCATATAGGTGAGAGACATTGAGCGAGTCTGAAGATCGGCATCGAAAAATGATCTTACAGTGAGGTTGGCAGTTTTTACTATTCTAACCCAAAGAGTATTTCGAGTATCGCGCCACACTCCGCCTGAGCAATATTCCCAGAATTTTGTGATAAGACGTATTACTCTGGTAAATAAAGACGAGTGCTTAATCTTTTTATTCATCATTTCGGAAAAAAGAATTGAAAAGAGAGATACATGAGGCCACGCTCATGCGTATCTCTCCTTTAAGATAAATATTTCATTGCATAATCAGCGGAATAAGACCACGATTAAGCATAGTATACTGCAGGCAGTAGCGTTATAAGCCGGGTTATGTAGCCTCCGAAGAGGCCGTCTGTCATTTATCTCGACACCGCTGTTGCCAGTGGTGCTCCAGCAGCCCACCCGCCGGCAACGGGAGAGCGACCCTTAACTGCCGGTTTATTTGGCCTTGCAACCCATAGTGTGTACGGCATTGGCTGTCTCCAGCCAATCCGGTGGTCTCTTACACTCACCTTTTCACCCTTACCGACCTTGGGCCGGCGGTTATTTTCTGTTACACTTACCTACCGTCGCCGATAGCTTTCCGTTAGAAAGTATGGTGCTCTTGTTGCCCGGACTTTCCTCCCGGCGTGAAGCCGGGCGACAGACCGCGCTACTGCCTTAATTTTCAATGTGCTTGCAAAGGTATCATTTTATTGCGAAAAAAACAAGCAGATATATACAAGTAATAGCTTATTCCGGCTCTTTCCCTTCGCTTTTATCTAACTTTTCAACTGGTTCTGATGCTGCAATACGACGGTCGATTGTTTTTCGCCCTATAACGCTTACATATCCATTAATAGAATAGAATATTAAAATCAGCCCCGTTATAAGTGCTGCAGCAGCCTGAATCTTTTCCTGTCCTATGCAAATTATAATCACTCCGGCTGCCAAAGTAGCTACAGGCACTGCAAGAAACCAGCCACTAATCTTTTCAACCCTCATGGCGGGAGCCACGAATGATAGTTGTACGCAGGAGAAAATGATCAGAATTACACCAAATGTATATACAATATATTGTACGAAAAAATTCGGCAAAAAAATCATCAATAGCCCGAGAATAGTACCGCCAATTCCGGAAAGAATCATAGTCCATGCAAAAGAACGGCGACTTTTTACCATTTCAGGTCCTTCCGGATTATGATTCCGTTGAGGTACGAAGGCTGCAATAAGGCAAATAATGCAAGGAATCAGAAGCAAGATACCAAGTGTTATCACAATCCAGCTGAAAATATTTGCTTCCTGCCAGTAAATAGTCAGCAATGCACCTGCGGCCAGTGAAATCGCGTAAAGAATAATTAGTGAATGGTTTTTCATAATGATATAAATTATAGACTCCGGATTTAAAACCGGTGTCGAGGTTTTCTTTTAAGTTAAAACCGAGAATGCCCTGACAATGTTTAAGGAAAAAAGAAATTTCTAAATTGTTGTGAAAATATTTTTCAATATATCCTTTATATTATCCAATGAAATTAATGAAGTGTCTATGGTAAGGTGGTAATTGTCGGCGTGTCCCCAATGCCGTCCGGAGAAGTAATTATAAAATTCTTCTCGACTTTTGTCAGCTTTGCGAATAGCATCGGCAGCTTCGCTCTCTGAGGAATAATTGCCCCGTTCCAAAACCCGGTGTAGACGATTTTCAAATGGAGAATGCAGGAAAACTGAAATAAGCCTGGGATTATCTCGAAGTACATAATCAGCGGTTCTGCCTATGAATATACAGTCTTCCTCTTCAGCAATACGGCGTATAGTATCTGTCTGCACTTTATAGATATCTTCAGGAGTGAAGCTCCCGGCGTAATTAGAGAATACGGCTCCACCGGTTATTAAGCCTGACGTGTACTGTAGAACTTTACGCATAGGTGAAGGCTTTTTCTCGTCAGCCTGCATGAAAAGTTGTGTAGATACACCGTGTTGTCGAGCAGCCTCATTGAGCACTTCTTTGTCGTAGACTTTTATTCCCAGTTCTTGCCCAAGTAAACTGCCGAGTTGCAGGCCACCGCTTCCAAATTGCCGCCCTATCGTAATAATCCTGTTGTTCTTCATTGAGAGGAAATTGCTAATACTTAAGTGCAAAATTAATAATTTACGGCATAAGTCAGATTAAAATGATGAAAATATTTTTACTCTGAAATATTTTTTTGTATTTTTGCGCAATATTAGACTAAGGCTTATTCTTAGTTTACTCAATTTACTACCATTATGACAGAATTACCGAAACATCTACTGGATGACGCTGACGGGATGGATACATACGATTATCTTGTCAATCACATAACAGGTCTTGAAGGAGATATAGTTCCTTTTATAGAGAATATTCATAGAGTAGACCGCACCGGTCAATTTCTCGCAAGCACTGCGAGATTTCTCGCAGCAGTGAATCAGGCGTTCTTTGAGAATGAAATAGGAATGCTGATAGAGTTTGCAATTGAGAAAGATCGAGACAGAAAGTATATAGGTTCGCTGCTCAAGGCTATATGGGGTGATAATTATAAAGATCGAGCCGAAGATTTATGTACGTGTGACGATAATTTTCGCAGAATTTACCGCAGAATTTACCATAACGGAATATAAAACTGAATTGAACTCTTAACTTCAAGATTAAATTATATATGACAATTAAGCGTATTCACAGATTCTTAATAGCTACCATTATATTATTGATAGCCGGCTTGCTTCCTATTAATGCTTACTGCGTAAATAACGACAATGATGAAGGCGTAGTTGTGACACTCAAGACCTCTAAGGGAGATATTAAGATGTTGCTATTCAATGACACCCCGCTTCACCGCGACAACTTTCTCAAGCTGGCCGGTGAAGGATATTATGACGGGGTGTTGTTTCATAGAGTAATTAAGGATTTTATGGTTCAGACGGGTGACCCGGATTCAAAAAATGCTGCGCCCGATGCTATGCTTGGAGCCGGTTCACCGCCTTATACTATACCTGCAGAATTCAGATTTCCTAACCATTATCACCACTACGGAGCTGTTGCTGCGGCCAGAACAGGCGATGAGGTGAATCCTGATAGAGAATCTTCCGGCTCCCAATTCTATATTGTCACCGGACGAAAGATGACTGAAGCAGCTCTTAAAAATGCTGCAGAACAGAAGCTCTGGAAAATGCGCGCAAAGTATTTTGAAAAGATTTCCGAACCTTACATGAAGGAGATACAACAATGGAGTGCGGATAGAGATACAGCCAAGCTCGAAGCATTGCGTCAACACCTAATCAAGGAAACCGAGGAAAATGTGAAGTTTGAATATACTCCTGAGATGATAGAGACTTACGAAACTATTGGAGGGACTCCTCATTTAGACGGAGAGTATACTGTATTCGGTAGGGTGATTGAAGGGATGGATATTGTGGAAGAAATTCAGAATGTTGAAACCGGCAGAGGCGACCGCCCGGTTGATGATATTGTGGTAATCTCAGTAGAAGTCCCGGAAAAGTATCGTCCACAACAATCATCTTCCGCTACAAAGACTTCGCAGAAGGGTGGAAAACGACCTGCCGGAAGAAATAAAAAATAAATTTTTTCAAGATTGAAATAAAAGTTGTAAATTTGGCAATTATTTAATGCCTGAAGGCTACAATCTAATAAAAGAATATGAGCGAAAACGAAAAAGCGATTCTCTCAGAAAACGCAATTAATCCAGAAGCCACCTCTCAGGAGGCTCTGACCAAATCAACTCCTTCTGTTGAAGCAGAAGTAGTGGCTACCGAGTGTGATACAATTTCGACTGACCCCGTAGTAGAGGCAACCGTTGAAACTCCCGAAAGTGAGACTGCTCCCGACGATGATGAGCTTGGTGAAAATTATGCCCACGAATCAAGGATGCGTCGCTTTCACGATATGACAAAAGAGGAGCTTCTCGAAGAATTACGTCATATCGTCAATGATAATCTTACCGCTGCTCATAAGGATGTAGCTGCTATAAAACAAACTTTTTTCTCAATCCGTACGCGTGAAATTCAGCAGGAATGTATTGATTTTGTTGAAGCCGGTAATCAAGCAGAGGATTTTTCTTCCGAACCTGATCCGCTGGAAGGTGAACTTAAAACTCTTCTTGCCAATTTCCGTCAGATGCGCTCTAATTTCCTTGAAGCGGAGGAGACAGAACGACAGAACAACCTTATCCTTAAACTAAGGATTATTGATCATCTTAAAGAACTTGTAGAGGATATTGATAACATTAATCTTCATTTCCCTAAGTTTCAGCAACTTCAGAACGATTTCAAATCTATCAACAATATCCCTGCCGGTTCGGTAAATGATACATGGAAAAATTATCAGGTTGTAGTAGAACAATTCTACGATCGCCTGAAGATGAATAAAGAGCTTCGTGATTTAGACTTCAAGAAAAACTTGGAGATTAAGACTGCCCTTATTGAACAGGCTGAAAAACTCGGTGAAGATGCTGATGTAATTGCTGCATTTCGTGCTCTGCAGAATCTTCACGACGAATGGCGCCGTACAGGTCCCGTAGCTAAGGAGTTGCGTGATGAAATATGGGAACGATTCAAGGCTGCATCCACTGTTGTTAACAAGCGTCATCAGGATTTCTTTGAACGTCGCAAGGCTGAGGAGCAAGAAGCTGAAAAGGCCAAGATCGCACTATGTGAGGAAATTGAATCAATTGACTTGGAATCTATAAATACATTTACCGGGTGGGACGAAGCTACTAAGAAGATTATTGATCTTCAGCAGAGATGGCGTACATTAGGCTTCGCTTCGAGGAAAGTAAATAATCAGTTATTTGCGCGTTTCCGTGCAGTATGTGATGATTTCTTTGCAAAAAAATCTGAATTCTATCGACGTCAGCGAGAAGAGTCAGCCAAGAATATCTCCCTCAAGACAGCGCTTTGTGAGAAAGTTGAGGCTCTCAAAGAAGCTAATCTCTCAACTAAAGCAGCATTGGATGAAGTGGTTCGCTTACAAGCTGAGTGGAAAACTATTGGGAACGTTCCACGCAAACAGGGTGATGAACTTTGGCGTCGTTTCTCTCAAGCATGTAATTTCTTTTTCGATGCAAGGAAAAAGGAGTATAGTGCTGTTAGACAGGCTGAAAATGAAAATCTTGAAGCAAAGCGTAAGATTATAGAGGAGCTTAGTGCACTTCCCACAGATAATAACCGCAATGACATTATGCCGAAAGTTAAGGAGCTTCAGGCAAAATGGCAGGAAATCGGGCACGTGCCATTCAAGCAGAAAGATAAGATTTACGCTGAGTATCGACAGATATGTGATAAAATATACGATTCATTCAGTATGCAGCAGCAGCGCAACAGATTCTCAAATTTCAAGAACAGAATAGCTGAAATGGACGATGATAATACAAAGCTCGCCCGTGAGCGAGATCGACTTATCCGTGCTGCAGAGGTTAAACGTAATGAACTCAACACATATCAGAATAATCTTGGATTCTTCAATATTAAGTCAAAAGAAGGCACCTCTATGGTGAAAGACATGGAGCGCCGAATAGGCAAGATTCGCGAAGATATTGTAGAGCTCGAAAAGAAAATTGAAATGCTTGATTCCAAGATAAAGGAATCATAACCATTGCTAAGCGTGCGGCGCCGGTTGTTTATTCCGGCGTCGCATATATACTTAATTTCGCAGCAGACGTCTTTGTTTACTGTGTAGTATAATATCATCCTTTTAATGCTGCGGAGTCATAATTCATTCCGTAAATTATCCTTTTAGTGGTCTTGCCAATGACTGATAAAGTCGGATTTGGAAAATATCTCAGAGGAATCCTTACAATAGGCGATTTCATTATTCTGAATATCGCCTATTGGACTATTGTAGCCTTCTCCATGCCCTCATCGCCTCTTCTTAACAAGTGGGTATGGCTCTTATATACGCTTTCCTTCATACCTCCTGCAATCCTCTTTTCTAATATACATAATGCACGAATGCTTATGGCTGACCGTGTTGTGGGGAGTGCTTTGAAGAGCGTAATGGGACAGTTCTGTATCTGGATCACACTACTTTATGTCTTTGACATATTCAATCTTCCTATACGATTCTGTATTGAATGCAGTGCTTTGTTCTTTTTGCTACTGTCGGTTTGGTGGATAGTTTCAAGAATTACTTTGAAAAAAATTCGTCGTGGCGGATTCAATTATAAGCGGGCAATAATCATAGGCAGTGGGAAAACTGCCGAGATGGTCTATAGCGAACTTAAAAGTGATGCCGGATACGGCTATAGACTCATGGGTTTCTTTGATAATGACGTGCAACGCCTCTCAAGCCTGAAAGGTAGTCATCATGGCACATTGGACGAAGTTGCTGATTTTGTCCGGCTTAACCGAATTGATACTATTTATTATACAATTGATGCTGAGGATGTAGAACTTATTTTGAAGATGATGCGCATAGCGGATGAAGTAAGTGCTAATTTCTTTTATGTCCCGAAATTCAGGCGTATTCTTAAAGGACAATTTTCGCTTTCATCGGTCGGTAATATTCCGGCTATGAAGCACTCTTTGTCACCGCTTCAGAAGACTCGCAATAGAGTCCTTAAACGAGCCTTTGATCTTGCATTCTCAATACCGGTACTCATCTTTTCACCATTGGTGTTGATTCCTGTAGCCATTGCTATAAAACTTGATTCCAAAGGACCGGTTTTCTTCAAACAGAAACGTACCGGAATATTTGGTCGCGACTTTATATGCTATAAATTCCGCACTATGAAAGTGAATGACCAAAGCGATACCATGCAGGCTACAGAAAATGACCCGCGTAAGACTCGTATTGGCGATTTTTTGCGACGTACTTCTATTGACGAGCTGCCCCAATTTTTTAATGTGTTTCTCGGAAATATGTCTGTTGTGGGGCCAAGGCCTCATATGACTTCTCAGACTGTAGAATACTCGCGACTAATTGACAAATATATGGTACGCCATGCTGTCAAACCCGGCATAACCGGTTGGGCACAAGTGAGCGGATACAGAGGTGGAACTAAGCACCTTTGGCAGATGGAGAAACGTGTGGAATATGATGTATGGTACATCAGAAACTGGAATTTCTTCCTTGATGTCAAAATTATTTTCCTGACTCTTATTAACGGTTTGAGAGGTGAGAAGAATGCTTACTGATACAGCAAATTTTAATAACAACTTAGATTATCAATAAATATGAGAAAAATAATAGCTTCACTCATAACAACTTTTTTTATTGGTTCGTTTATCTCAGTATCAGCACAAGACTTTGATACTGATGATATAAATACTGAGGATTTTGAAACTATTCTCCAGATGGCGCGTGATGGAGATTCCGACGCACAGCGGCGTCTTGCTTTGTGTTATCTTGAGGGTATCGGCACTGAGCATGATATGGAGGAAGCCTGGCGCTGGTTCGGACGTGCTATCGATCAAGGAGATCTTCAGGCAGCCTATGAAGTAGCTGAAATCTACAGGGAGGGCTACTATATTCCGCGTAATCTTGAGGATGCTGCATACTGGTTCAGAAAGTCTGCAAGAAATGGGTATGCTCCGTCCCAGCTTGAAATAGGCAAATGTTATGAATTTGGCGAAGGCGTTCTTCCTGACCTTATTATGGCTTCCGAATATTACTGGAGAGCTGCAGATCAGGGTCTTGCAGAAGCGCAGTTCCGACTTGCAGAAATGTATAGAGATGGTCGGGGAAAGAAGAAAGATATTCAGTTGGCAAAAAAATGGTATGAAAAAGCCGCTGCTCAGAGTTATCCGGGTGCTAAGGAAGCTCTTGATCAACTCAATCCGATAAAGAATCAACCTTCTAAGATAAAGCCTCGCAATCGTCGCTGAAAACTTAATTATCTCTCTATTCTCTATAAGTCATACAATCTAAATACTCAATCAGATTATGCTTCATCGTCGCGTCTTCAAGATGTTATGTATCGCTATTGCTATGCTAATATCCTTTAATTCACATTCCAAAGAATCTATCGGATTAGTATTAAGCGGTGGTGGAGCAAAGGGTATTGCCCATGTGGGAGTAATAAAGGCGCTGGAGGACGCCGAAATTCCGATCGACTATGTCACGGGCACTTCAATGGGAGCTATTGTCGGAGCGCTATACAGTTGCGGTTGGTCGCCTGACCAGATGATGCAGCTCTTCACCTCAAAGGATTTCACCTATTGGAGTACAGGCACAATCAACCCTGAGTACACTTATTATTACAACGTGCCCGAGCCTACTCCAAAAATGCTTGAGGTGTTTATGAATCTATCGGACACCACGCGCTTCAGTTCCAACGTGCTTGACGGCTCACTCATAAGTCCTCTCCCTATGAATATTGAGTTTGTGCGTCTTTTTTCGCCATATACTCTCCAATGCAAAGGAAATTTCAATAATCTGTTTGTGCCATTTCGGTGCGTTTGTTCTGATGTATACCACAAGCATAAAATTGTTTGCAAGGATGGATTACTTGAGGAGGCGGTAAGAGCCTCCATGAGTTTCCCGATGGTATTTAAACCAATAGAGATGGATGGTGTACTCGTCTATGATGGTGGTATTTATGATAATTTCCCGGTTGACGTGATGCATAAAGACTTCGACCCTGATTTTATCATAGGTGTATCCGTATCTGCACCTGACGGGAAACCGATTCCCGGAAACATGTTTGAGCAGCTTGAAGACATGATTATTCAGAACAATGACTATACCGTTCCGGAAGATGAAGGAATCAAGATTCAGGTGCCGGTTCTAAATTTCGGAGTATTGGATTTTGGACAGGCCAAAGAGATATATGATATCGGATATCGCACAGGACTCAGTATGGTAGATTCCATCAAGACACGCACTACAGCGCGGCGTCAGTTGGCTGAAGTCACAAAGCGCAGGGATGCTTTTCGCAGTGCAACTCCAATTCTTGAATTTGATTCTGTAAGCGTAGAAGGTGCACAGACCAAGGGACAGGCAAAATACATAAAATATCTCTTTGAGGGTCCTGAGAATCATCGACATCTGCCCATAAATATTGATCGCACCGAAGATTCATATTACCGTGCCATTGGACAGGGCGATTTCTCTGATCTGCTGCCAAAGATGGTGCCTTCAGAGGATTATACTTCCGAGTCTCTGCTACTCAAGGCGTCAGTGAGAAGTCATTGGTCAGCTGGTGTTGGAGGTTGGCTTACATCGTCAGTCAACTCTATGTTGTATCTCACAGCCGGATATAATACTTTGAGTTTTAATTCATTAAACACAGCTCTAAAAGCTTGGATCGGACAATCATATTATGCAGGTGAAGCAGATGTGAAATTTCAATTGCGAACTTCTGTTCCCTCATGTCTTCAATTTCAAGGCGTACTATCAAGACAGAAATATTATGACTCTGAACTTCTATTTTATCAGGATCATACACCCTCTTTCATATCTGATCTTGAAAACTATGTAAGGGTAAGCTATATGCGAGCTTTCGGAAAGAAGGGGAGAGGGTATGCGGGCATAGGATATGCCTATTCGCGTGATTCCTATTTTCCGGCCGATATAGATAACTACGCCGGAAGAGAAAAGGATAAGAGTACATACTCAATGGGGGCAATCAGAGTTGGGTATCAGTATAATACCCTTAATAATCAGCTATATCCTTCAGCAGGTGCAGAATTGGAAGGAAGAGTAATCGGAGTGTTGGAAAAGAGCAGTTATCTTCCGGGTGGCGATAATGAATTGAAAGAAACTTACCCCACTCACTTCAAGGTGATGGCTGAGTTGCTATGGAAGCAATTTTTCGCACTCCATAATAAATTTTCCGTTGGTGGAATGTTTAACGCCGTAGGTACCTTCGGACCGCTGTATCAGAACTATACCGCTTCGCTTGTGAAGGCACCGACGTTTGCTCCGACCCCGTCTACTCAAAATGTATTCAATCCTCGCTTCCGTGCCGATTCGTACTTGGCTGCCGGCGTGATACCAATATGGATGCCTTTAAGTAATTTTCAGTTGCGTGGTGACTTCTATCTTTTTATGCCCATACGCAATATTGTTGAGGGACAGGGCGGTATGGCTTTGCGAAAAGGTTGGTTCGACCGCACAAACTTCTTAGGGGAACTTGCAGCTGTTTACAACTTCAAATTTGCTTCCTTATCACTTTATGGTAATTATTTAAGCTATCCGAAGAAAAACTGGAACTTCGGTGTCTCATTTGGTCTTCTCTTCACTGCGCCGCGTTTTCTTCGCTGATGCTCAGTTGTCTTTCCCTTGGGGTATAAAAGAAGTAGAGGTTGCAGACGCTGAGGAGATACGCGCCTCTTCAACAATGTCCTTAGGCAGTTCTTTGGAGGCATTGACACCCAAATCTTTCATCTTATCAGCTAAGGAGATTGCATTTCCGCGCATATTGGCAAGCTGTCTGTAAGCCTCGTTATAAGTCTTCTTGGTAGCATCAATATTATCAGCTATCTTTCTGAAATACTCAAGGAAGTTAACAAGGCGGTCATATAGTTTCCCTCCAAGATTGGCTATCTGTTCAGCATTATCATTTTTAGAATCGTCGCGCCATATCTGTGCTATAAGCTGCATAAGCGAATATACGTGAGTAGGTGAGGTAATCGCAATGCCTTTTTGCGATGCATATTGCCAAAGTTGCGGGTCAAGACTGAAGCCGAGCATAAAAGCGCCTTCATTAGGTATAAACATCAATACGTGATCGGCTGAGCCGGCTATCTGTTTCTGATAATTTTTGGAAGCGAGCTCGTCAATATGTCTTTTCACTGAGGCCACATGGCGAGCTCCTGCGGCTTTGCGCTTTTCGTCATCATCAGCTTCGTGATACTCAACAAAAGCTGTGAGCGATACTTTTGAGTCTACAATAATAGCATGATTGCCCGGCAGATTGACGAGTACGTCGGGGCGCTGCGCTCTGCCTTCATCGTCGCGGAGTACACTGCCGTCTTTGCCGCGAGTAACCTGGGTTTGGAAATGTATCCCT
>CAYNNV010000029.1:0-11953 GCA_964398625.1 uncultured Sangeribacter sp.
TTAAGGCATATCCGTTCATTGACGGCGAGATACATTCATTCGTAAGCAATGTGATTGACCAACAGCGATACACTAACCGGCTCATTACGATGTATGACTGGATAATGAGAGCGAGTGCGAAGGGTGTGCTTCTATTTCCTGAGGAATGTCTGCCAAAGGGTATGTCGATAGAGGATATTGCGGATGATTGGGCGAAGTTTAACGGTGTGATAATGATCAAGCAGCCTAAGACCGGCACCGCACTCCCCCCGGGCGTTCGGCAGTACCGATTTTAATTTTACAATTACGCTGATGGACGCGGGAAGTAAATCTTAACTTTATTCCAAGGAAAGCAATTTACACAATTATGAGGGCGTAACCCAACGAGTTCTGTCCTTAATACAGTCCGAACACCTTACGTCCGTAACGGATGGGCACAACCCTCTTTACTATTCAATTCTCCTCGTTATTTTTCCTAACAGGAGAATACATAGATATCGGTTATGAGGATTTTATTCTTGTTTAAGTTCTTTTTGCTTGTTCTTTTTCATCTTGACCTTCATCATATCGAATCCTTTTCCGTAGACTCCATTGACATTAGCTTGAGAAATGAAAGCCTGCTCATCGATACTTTTGATAATACGAAAAATTAGAACTGACTCTATCTTCCTGCACCATACCATCAGTACTTTCACATTCTGCTTGGAATACCAGCCTTCGCCGTCCATAACTGTGACTCCGCGCTTGGCATCTTGATTGATATGGTCAGCAATCTCCTTCCACTTAGAGGAGAATATAATAAACTGCGTGGCCTGACGATTGGTGTTTATAAGAAGATCCGTGATGTATGAGTATATGAAAATACAAACCCAACCATAGATGATACGTGGTATTGTAGCCTGTATGCGTGCCTGAAGATCGCCTTCAAATGGCAGGAAGAAGGTGAGTCCGACTATTGTCATATCAACAATCATTAATGTGCGCCCCACGCTCACATTCGATACTTTAGAAACCATAGCTGCAATAATGTCAGAACCTCCGGAAGTGCCGTTGTGGATATATATAGTGCCGATACCGAGACCACAAAGTATTCCTCCGAGGATAATGCTCATGGGAGTATCTGCAAGCAATGGTGGGTGCGATGTGAAGTATCCCTCTATCAGACCTACAAATACGGATATTCCGGTTGCACCGAATATTGTACGCATTACGAAGTCCTTGCCAAGCATCTTCCAGCCGGCGGCAAGGAGCATAAGGTTGACTCCATACATTGTCACAGCCACCGGTATTATCTTGCCCGACGCAAAGTATACAAGCGTGCCAAGACCGGCCATACCACCAATAACTACCGAGTGAGGAAGAATGAAGGCCGTGAAGCCGATAGCATAAAGCACAAGACCGAAGGTAATCATGAAGTAGTCCCTCACGGTGTGCATTAACGAATCATACTTAATCTTTGCCATTATTGCTAAATGTTGAGGTTTTCAGTTAAAAGCGCCGCAAAATTAGCAAATTATTTGCAAATATCATCTCTTGATTCCAAATTATCCCTCGGAATCATTATCTCGTCATAGTAATGTGTAGTATGCAAAAACTTTACTCGTTTCTGCAATACCCATATACGCGCACTTTCATCGTACGATATTTATTTGATTGATAGAAAAATTTTGTATCTTTGCGCTTAAATCATATAATATGTATTATGAAATCAAAACTTTTCGCACTTTCCGCAGCACTGCTCGGATGTATTGCATGTAGTTCAGCACAGAAGCCTATGTTTGAGTTTTGTACTCCTGAACAAGCTTCCGTACCAACTGTATATTATATAAAAGAAATTACTCCGGAAAACCTCGTCAAAATCTATGACGCACTCGGTCGCGAGGCGTCGGGCAAGGTAGCCGTCAAGATCTCAACCGGCGAGTCAAGCAAATCTAATCACCTTGCTCCGGAGCTAATCGCTCCTTTGGTGAAGAAAGTTAATGGTACTCTCGTAGAGTGCAACACTGCCTACAACGGCAACCGGGGCAATACCGAAAAGCATCGTAAGGCCGTAGCTGAACGAGGCTATGACAAGATTGCGAAAGTCGACATTATGGATGCCGAGGGTGATACTATTCTCCCGCTGAATCTTGATGATGCGCATCACATTCCATATGATCTTGTAGGCAAATCTTTCTATGACTATGACTTTCTCGTGGTGCTCTCACATTTCAAGGGGCATCAGATGGGTGGTCTTGGCGGCGCTCTTAAGAATATATCCATAGGTCTCGCCTCAGCCGACGGCAAAGCGCTCATCCATTCCGCAGGCAGGGCACGCACGGTTGAAGACAGGAATATCTTCAATACCGAACAAAATGCATTCTTGGAGTCTATGGCAGAGGCGTCAAAAGCCGTTGCCGACCACTTTGGTGATAACGTGCTTTATATCAACGTAGCAAACAATCTGTCGGTTGACTGCGACTGCAACGGCAATCCTACTAAACCACGCATGGGCGACCTCGGCATTTTTGCCTCTTTCGACCCGGTGGCCGTCGATGCTGCTTGCGTAGATTTTGTTCATGCTTCACCCGATGAAGGAAAGGAATACCTCATTGAGAGAATTGAGTCGCGCAATGGAGTGCATACTCTTGAGCATGCTGAAAAGCTCGGCGTCGGCTCCATGAAATATAATCTTAAAGTAGTAAAATAATAATATGAAGACTAAACACTTACTCTATGCTGCGCTGACCATAGCTTTAGCAGCTTGCAACTCTACAGGAAAATCCGCACAGAAGGACAGCACTTCAGCCGCGCAGTCAGAATCCCAAGAAAAGACTGCCGTAGTTTACTTTTCCGCTACCGGCACTACGCGCAATGCCGCTGAGATTCTCGCTAAAGAGACAGGGGCAGAGCTTATTGAGATTCAACCCGAACAAGCATACTCCGACGCTGATCTTAACTGGAAAGATGAGAATTCCCGGTCCTCTGTGGAGATGAAAGACAGCACTTCGCGCCCGGCAATCAAAAAAGTTGAAGCTAACCTGAGCGATGTGAAGACTGTATATATCGGCTATCCTATTTGGTGGAATCTTGCGCCTACCGTAGTCAATACGTTCATTGAATCTGTTGACCTCAAGGGGAAGACCATCATCCCATTCGCTACTTCCGGCGGTGACGAAATCACAAATTCAGTCGATGCGCTTAAAAAGCAATATCCTGACCTTGACTGGGGAAAGGGTATTTTGCTCAACAATGCTACGCCTGAGAGCGTAAAGGCCGCTATCTCTGCTGAATAAGTCAATCTGAATTTTATACATGGCTGTGTCAGAATCACAAGATTTCGACACAGTCATTTCGTTTTATCTAAATTCTTTACAGCTGTGAAAGCCTGAGATATAGCTGCTGCAGACGCGCTTTAGCCTGACGCAAAAGCGATTCATCTCCCTTTGATTCACCAGTGTATAGATCCATCTCCCCTTCCTCAGTATCCGTGACTACTCCGAGCGTCTCCCGATCTGTCATCCACACGGCATTGGGAAGAGTAGGTGCAAACAGGTTGTTGCTCCACTCAAAGCGCGACGCATCAAGGCCGAGTAGAGCCAGTAAGCTGGCCGGTATATCAGTCTGAGAAACAGGCGCGGTAAAGAGAAGTCCTCTCTTGCTCAATGCATTTCCTACTATAAAGAAAGGTATCTTATGACGATCAAAAATATTGTCAAGCCTGTCGCTTTCAGGATAAGCACCCCAATGATCCGATACCACCACTACGAGATATGGACGCCGGGAATTAGACAGAAACTTGATGAAGTCGGTAGTCACACTATCAGTAAATGCAAATGAATTAGCTCGGTGATTGCTTTTGAATTTAGGATTATTGTAAGGCACTTCAAAAGGCTCATGACTGCTTGAAGTCTGAATCACCCTAAGCACAGGCTTAACAGATTCTTTCAGAACAGCTTTCTTTACTTTGTCAAACAATACATCATCGTGTGCACCCCACTTGCTGAGTCGATCCCTGATCGGAAAGTCCTTATCGCTTATTATTTCACTGAAACCGGTGGAGTGTAGATAAGCACCCATATTGGTAAAGTTGGCATCACCTCCGTAGAAATAGCTCGTGTCATATCCTGCTTCCTTGAGTGCGGATGCCAGACCCGGAAGTTTTTCCGCTTTACTCACATATTTCATCACCGATACATCCGGCGCGGCAGGCCAACCGCTAAGAATGGCCGGTATACCGCGGTCAGTTCTGAAGCCGGATGCATACATTCGCTTCCATGCAAGTCCTTGGTTCATTAGAGAGTCCAAACCTGTAGCTACTGCCTCTCCACCCAGCGAAGGGAAAAGGTGGGCTGAAAAACTTTCGAGGATAATAATAAAAATATCAGGCCTGCTATTACTCAGTAGTGCAGTTGCATCAACAATGCTGTCGGGATTTGCTATCGTGTTATCAGCCTGAGCAAGTATTTCTCTTAATTCTCCGGCTTTGAAGTACTGATATTTCGAATCAAAATTATCTTGATGAGAAAGTGAATAAAGCAGGGTAAATACCGGATTCAGAGCAGCATGGTTTACTTTTTCTTTCGAAGACGTATATACGCTGCTCGGATTCATCGTGGAGACTGTGATGCCTCCTCTTGCAAAGAGGATAAGAATAATGAGCACGCCGAAAGTTTCTAAGCCTCCAAACGCTTTCTCTTTTCTTCCTTTGCACTCCTCAGGCCAAAAAGCAAAAAAAATAAACCGTTGCAGTATTATAAATGCTGCTGCGAACCCCGCGAGGGCGCATATAAATATCAATACATCGCCAGTACCCGATGATGCCAGCGCAGCTTCCGGAGAAGAAGTAAAATAAAACAATGGAGTACTGTCGAGGCGAAAATGCCAGTAGCCATAGAGTATCATATCCAGAGAGCATATCAAGGAGATAACAATCGCGATCACCACGGTATAGACATACGCAATTCTCTTGAAAATTCTACCGGTTTTGTATCCACTAATTCCGGCAATTAATGCTAATATTGCAGGAAACAATGTAAAATAGGCCGATACAGTGCAATCCATCGGGATAGCTGCGAAAAGAGCATCAACAATTCCTGCATCAGGATAAAGATATTTAAGGGCAAAAACAAGTCGTGCAATCCCGAAAAGTAACAGAAAAACTATGAAATATGCCGAGATGAAAAGCGGATATTTAAGAAGAAATCCCCCTTTTTCCCTTAATTTATGAATAGGAGTGATAATAGGCATGTTTAATTTAAATATCTAAAAAAATGGCTAAATTCAATATAGGGGTAAACTCTTGATACAGTAGGTTCTGATCACGAAACTCAATCACAACTTCCGCAGTCAATTTAATCTGATTATCTGCTACGGTCTGATAGAGAAGATCTGAGTAAATCATAAGGCTGCGCCAAAATTAGAAGATTTTGACACAGCCTCGTGATCCGTGCAGGATTCAAACCTGCAACCTTCTGATCCGTAGTCAGATGCTCTATTCAGTTGAGCTAACGGACCCTCATAATATTAACCACTCTTTAATCAGTAACCTTATGGTTTAGATTTCTTTCGAGTGCAAAGGTAGTGCCTTTGTCTGATTCCACCAAATTTTTTAGCAACTTTTTTTATAAAAAAATCATTCATCCTTCTCTATGTATCGATAAACAACTAATTATCAATTACTATTAATTTCGTATCTTGATACGCATCCGTGTGGCAGCCTGCTTGATTTTATTAAGAAGCAGAGGGTTCATTGTCTTGTGTTCTTCAATGAACTGCTCTACGAGACAAGCCGCTTCTTGCTCACGATAGCTACCGAGCAACGCCGATGCCCAGTTTGCCGGGAAGAAAATATCGCCCGTGCGCTGAAGTTCTGGAAGCATCTGAAGGGCCGGAATTATATACCTTAAGCTCCAATTATGGCGCAACGGATGATTTAATAGTGAAAGTAGAGTAAGCGTCCACGGCTCTATCAGCCGATTTTCCTCATTTTTCAAAGACTCAAAAAGTCGATCAAGAACCTCTGCGTCATTAGTCGAAGCGCGACTCAGAAAATCAAATTTGCGAATCCGGTCATCATCTGTAAGCCTTCCTCGCTGCACAGCGATTATTTCCTCCCATTTCTCCGGTAGCGCTAAAGCGAGATAGAGTGATAGTGTTGCTACATCATCTGCTCCTAAAAAGCTTTCGCCTTCACTTGCCCAAATGTCATATAGAATACTGAATGAATGCGGCCTACGCACTGTAGGAATCAATGATTTCAGCAGAAGAGTTCTACCCTGTGGAGAAGGGTGCGAACCGCAAATCCTCAGCAGGCGGTCCTCATATTCTTCAGCTTCAGCTTCCGACATGTCAATCAAAGCCAGAGCAATGTACGAAGTAATTACTGAAAGCATTTGAGAATCGGTGGTTAACTCCATCAAGCGTATCAAATAATCCAACCATTCAATCGTAGAAATCCGACCATCAAGATAATTCTCATTAAGAGTAATAAGAGTTGCAAGACGCCCTGTTAGAGAAAGGGTTGCAACAACTCCGTTGCCACTTAGTGAATCCTTCATTATGCTTTCAAGCTGCCGTTGATCTAAGCTAAGTAAACCGTAAGCACGCCCATCGGCAGAAGGAATTATAATCATATCATTGGTTTCAAGACTTATAGGCACTTCTACAATATCCGAAGTTCCGTCAAATGCTACGGTGAGCGTTTGAGAATTTCTACCGTCATTGAGCAATACGTCAAACGTCTGCGGCCACACTACTCCCCTTCCGCGATCATCTGACTGCTTCACGATTAGATTGTCATCATTTATAGAAAATTCTATCCTCGGCATTCCCGGCTCATATACCCAAACACGACTGAATAGCTCTATATCTGCATCAGTATAGGCTGAAAGGGCAGTAATTAGGTCATCCCATGTGGCATTGCCGTAGGAATGATCATTAAGATACTTGCGGATACCATTGCGGAAATTATCTTCTCCCGTGATTTCTGCGAGTTTCTTCATCATCAATGGTGACTTGTTGTAAATGATATTGTTATATATCAGGCCGGCATTACTGAGATTGTCAAGACGCTGCCGTATCGGAGTAGATCCTGCTGATCGATCCTGATCAAGCGAAGGAGTCATATATACCCGAAGCCACTCAAGATCATGGTCATATTCGGGCAGCAACCGGCGCGTGATATAGGCGGCGAAGTAATTGGCAAAAACCTCTTTGGTCCATACGTCGTCAAACCATTGCATAGTGACGTAATCGCCAAACCACATGTGAGCCGTCTCATGCGATATCAGTTGAGCGCGTCGGAGATGATTCTCGCCGGTAGCGTTTTCCCCGAGAAATATAGCTCCGTCGTTGTAGAAAGTAGCTCCCGTATGTTCCATTCCTCCAAATTGAAAACCGGGGAGAATCACGAGGTCATACTTTGCAAAGGGATAGTCTATGCCGGTATAATCCTCAAGAAGAGTAAGAGACTTTTCCACCTGCGCGAATATTTCGTCAAGCTGGGCAAGACGCTGCGGATCTTTCTCACGGTAATAAGCTCCGATGCTTCGGCCGCTTTCTGAATCCGTATGAATACGATAATCAAATTTCCCCGCTGCAAACGCAAAAAGATAGGTGCTCAGAGGCTCTGTAGTGCCGAAAGAAACTCGCTGCCTATCAGATGTATTATCTAAATCCACTGCCATCACGGGAGCGTTGCTTACCGCTTTCCACTCTCTTGGCAAAAAAAGTGTGAGATTGTAAGCAGCCTTAATATCAGGCTGATCAAAGCAAGGAAATACCGTATGAGCTCTATGAGGCACGAAAAGTGAGTACATATACTCAGGATTACGGTTGAGTGCTCTGCTTGCTGAAATAAACTCGATATCCAGATAATTAACACCATCCCTAAGAAGATCTGATGATATAATGATGTGATCCTCACTCACGAAAGGCTCAGTAAGCTTATTTCCATTCACAACCACTGATTTCACCCTTTCGCCGGCAAAGTCGAGCAACAGAGAATCCTCACTGTTTATATAGTCAAACTTCACAGTAATCCTCCCTTCAGGCTTAATACTTGGCAGGCTATCAATACTCAGGGTGAGGTCATATACAATATTAGATACTCTCCCCTTCCTTGATAAAGCCAACTCACGGCTCACTCCCGTTCCGGCACTCATTGCTACCGGTACGCCTATATGCAAAATCAGCAGGATTAAAATTATTTGGAATCTTATCATAACAACTTTACTACTTACTGAATTTTAAAAGCGCCCCGCAGAAAAGCCACCGCGAGACGCTCTGTTAATAGATTTAGAGATTTATATATGTATATCAGCTACATACTGAAGCAAAACATCAATAATTCTGATAGTACTTATACCCTTTCATCGGATTCTCAGAGTTATAAAACCAGTCGTGAAAGAAGGCCAGATGCGATGGTATATGCTCTTTCCAATACTGTGGAGTATGAGCCCCCGGACCCGACTCATAACTGTGAGGTATGTTGCGTCTCATAAATTCCTCATGCAGTCTTGTATTCTCTTTTATAAATATGTCGCTTTTACCACAGTCAAAAATAATAGGCATACCTGAAGGAACCGCGTCAACCATAGTCATTACAGTATTATCATCCCAGCGCTTCTTGTTGGTGGCGTATGGTCCGAGAGCCTGAGCTATCTTCCACTTCCCGGGAAACGGACGTATATCCACACCACCTGACGTAGACCCTGCGGCACCGAAAGTACCGGGATGGCGGAAAGCAAGACGTAAGGCACCGTGGCCACCCATACTCAACCCTGAAATAGCTCTCCCTTTCGGGTCGGCAATCGTATTGTATTTTGAGTCAATATATGCAGGAAGCTCGGTACTAACGTATGTTTCATAACACATCGAAGAGTCAATGGGAGAATCAAAATACCAGGAATTCTGACCATCAGGACATACTATAATCATACGCATCTGTGAAGCATATTCGGGTAACTTCGGAGTGCACGTAAGCCATGCTTTCTCATCGCCTCCATATCCGTGAAGTAGATAAACTACCGGATAAGGCGCACCCGTAGAATCATAACCTTCCGGCAGAATTACAATATTTTTTATATCCTTGCGCATTGAAGCGCTGTTTATGCTAACTTCCTCCACTTTTGCCTCAGCCACAGGACCGGCAGTCACACCTATGGCAGTAGCTATCAGCAAAAAGATGGGAAGAATCTTATTTAATATCTGAGCAGCCATAAATTAGAAATTTCTAATTTATTAATTAGAAAAAGCCATCATCGGGCCATTTATTCCGCATGCTTCACGATATGCCATTAGGCCTTCCTCGTCAAGACTTACCATTTGGTAGTCACCTTCCGGGCTAAGAACTTTTACCCTATTGTCGTCTACGAAGGTCATAAAGGGCACATTCTCGCCATTTACCTCAATATTCCAGCTCTGGTCTTCCTCATTGAAATTAAGACGGGTAGACTCGCCGGTTTCCTTACAGGATATAGTATAACCTGTCTGATCTTGTGCTATCATATAAGTGCCCGAATCAGTCTTTACCGTCCGGGAGGAGGCTGTCATCGGATTACTTCCGCTCCAAAACTCTATGGAGTTGATTACGAGTATATCAGCAAGTGCTGTCACCTCATATACGGGTAGTATCCAGAAGCAAATAAAAACCACTTCATTCACAAATTTATTACCTACCTGATTGTTCCATCCTAATACTTTGTTAGTAAGGGCAAATTGTCCGATACAGGAACTGAAAAGCATTGAGCCTCCTAAAGCGAGCACTACAGCTACTGAAAAGATTGATTTTCTCATAAACGGTTATTTGGTAAATATTTCATCCGGGAATACCGGCTTTCTTATAAATATTGAATGTCTTAAATACTTGCATTACAAACGCTTTGGTCTCACCCGCACCGCTGAAGCGCCCATGCTTCACTTTCGGATGCGAGTAATATTGAGGCTGACTCTTTAGTGAAAGTGCCTGCTCAAGATTTTGCTCCCATACTCCCGGGTCAAGGCCGGTCATACTGGCAATAGTCATAGCGTCTTCTATATGAGCCGGTCCACAATTATAGGTAGCTACGGCTATTTTTAACAGATTTTCGGGATTTTGATGATTGTAGCGGGATCCTATCCACTTTATGATGTTCTGAAGCGATATAGCTCCGCCTTTAATGCTAATCGACGGATCCATCATACTTTCCGGTGATATGCCGAGGCCCTCAGCCACCGATGGCATTAGCTGCATAAGACCACGCGCGCCTGCCGGCGACACCAAATTTTCATGGAAGCGCGATTCTGTATAACCCACCGCCGCAAGCAATCGCCAGTCCAAATCGTGCTCTACTGCTTCCTTGCGGAATATATCATCATATCGCGAGATAACTCCCGGCTTTATAAAATGTATTGAATCAAATCCCGCTTCTTCAGAGGGAGAAACCGATGAATTTGCACCGTTTTCTTCGAGAGCCGAGTCAGTATCTCTGCTTCCCTCTTTCTCGTCGCCCTTTCTGCATCCGACCACGATGGCAAGTCCTGCGAGTGCAAGTGAATATATTACTCTTTTACTGCTCAATACTCAAATTTTCCGGTTTCTGATATGATGGTGAGGCGTTTACCCTCACCCTCCTCAACGCGTCCCACTATACGGGCTGAGATACCGAACGATTCAGATATCTCCATTACTCGCGCTGCATTATCGGCAGAAAGATAGAATTCAAAGCGATGCCCCATATTGAATACCTTGTACATCTCTTTCCAATCCGTGCCGCTCTCCTGCTGTATAAAGCGGAAAAGTGGAGGTATCGGGAAGAGATTATCTTTCACCACGTGCATGCCGTCATTCATAAAGTGGAGCACTTTAGTCTGAGCTCCTCCGGAGCAATGAATCATACCGTGGATTTGATGCCTCATCTCTTTAAGTACTGCCACCACTACCGGTGCGTACGTACGCGTCGGAGACAATACAAGCCTTCCGAAGTCAAGACCTGTATCACCTGCCGGCTCAGTAAGACGACGACTTCCCGAATATATAAGATCCGTATCAACGCTCGTATCGCAGCTCTCAGGATATTTCTCTACCAAATACTTGGCAAACACGTCATGCCGTGCCGATGTGAGGCCGTTGCTTCCCATACCGCCATTGTAGCAGTCTTCATAAGTAGCTTGACCGTATGATTCAAGGCCTACTATAACGTCGCCGGGACAAATATTGGCATTGTCAATGACATCACTGCGTTTCATACGGCATGTCACGGTGCTGTCTACTATAATCGTTCTTACCAGATCGCCTACATCGGCTGTCTCGCCACCGGTACTTACGATATTCACTCCAAGACTGCGAAGATTTGCAAGTATCTCCTCAGTACCGTTGATGACGGCTGATATCACCTCGCCGGGAATAAGCATCTTATTGCGTCCAATTGTTGAAGACAGAAGAATATTGTCAGTTGCTCCAACGCAAAGCAAATCGTCAAGATTCATTACAATGGCATCCTGCGCTATACCTTTCCACACGCTCAAATCTCCGGTCTCGCGCCAATAGAGATAAGCAAGTGATGATTTGGTACCTGCGCCGTCGGCGTGCATGATGTTGCAGTATTCAGAATCGCCGGCGAGGACATCGGGGATTATCTTGCAGAAAGCACCGGGAAAAAGACCTTTGTCAACGTTCTTTATTGCGTTGTGCACATCTTCTTTCGTAGCCGACACTCCTCTTCGGTCATAGCGGGAAGTTGCCATAGATGTTAAAGTGTTATTAGATTCAAGAATCCTGTTAAGTAAATATTATTATAATACATCTACTTACATAAAAATCGGGGTCATGACCCTCAAAATATTGGCAAAGGTACATCTTTTGAGTCACATTCACAAATCAGGAGCGCCAAAAAGTACTTTTTGGCGCTCCTGATTTATTCACTGTGGTATTTTTAACCCCTGATTATTAAGTCTGTATTATTCGTTGATCAAGCGGCGTGCTCCAACGTAACGCTGCACATAGTAACCTTCA
>CAYNNV010000029.1:11963-17082 GCA_964398625.1 uncultured Sangeribacter sp.
AACCTTCAAAATCACTTACCACCACACCGCGTTTTGTTGAGGCATGGATAAATTTGAAAGTACCGTTTTCATTATCTGCCTCTACAACCATTCCTACGTGTCCTACATTGGAACCACTTCGGCGCGAAGTAAAAAATACGAGATCGCCCTTGCGGAGTGAGTAAAGGTCAACAGGAGTGCCAAGAGTATACTGGGCGCGTGAATAAGAAGGAATGTTTTGACCTTCAAAACGATTGTATACGTAGCTTGTAAATCCTGAGCAATCAAAAGCCGTAGGCCCCTTAGCGCCGAATACGTATGGAGTACCAAGGTGAGCTCTTGCCTCATCAAGAAGGCGATCTATCATTTCAGATGATTCCGGCGATAGCTTCTTAAGTGCGTCTACAAATTCGCTATCGGGAATGTTGAGCTTCTCTACAGTCTCCTCATCAAGGCGGTCTGCCTGACGCTGCTTTAGTAGATTGGCGTGTACGCTTGCGTGCTTTGACGATGCATTAATATTAGGTGTCGGTGCGGCTGTTGCGAATAGAGAAGACACTGTCACTACAGCAGCCGTCAATATATATTTTAAATCCATTTTCATGATGTCGTTTTCGTTTTTGCAATGCAAAGTTAACACCGATTCTTACATTTTCCAAATTTGTAAACGCTCATTATCAAGCATTTAACTCATTTTAGCAAACAGCACACAATTTTAATTTCTGTGCAATTGTTAAAATCGTGATTATTGCTAACCATACTTATTACAGGGGGTTCGCACTGATTTCGACTGTCATTTTCTCAACACATGAGAGAAAAATGACACTGAAGATTGAAACATTTTTTAAGACAAATTCTCAAAGTATGTAAAATTCTTTAACAAATCACCGTCCCGTCCCGCTGATTTAGTTAAATATCGAATTTCCAAGTTTGCATAAATCTCTGATTTTAGCTAATTTTGTCATCATAATATCAATAATAGGCAGTCCGAGCTGCCATAAATATACTGCATGATGAAACGCACTAATTTTATCCTTTTGTTTCTTCTCCCGACACTCGCAATCACAGCTAAAGACCGAGTGACCCCAAATCCCGATGCTGTAAATACTGAATCAATCCTGCACGTATGGAGCTGGAATTTTCCTGCTATCGCTGATAATATGGCCCGAATTGCCGATTCCGGCTTCACTATGATTCAGACATCTCCGGTTCAGACTTGCTTTTACCCGGAAGGATCTTCAAAAAAACTTTTCGATGATAAAGAGGGAAACTGGTATTATTACTACCAGCCTACAGATTGGAAGATTGGAAATCAAATTGTCGGCTCTCGCGAGCAAATGAAGCAGATGATGGACTCTGCGGCTAAATACAATGTTCGTGTAATAGTTGATGTGCTCCCAAATCATACAGCTTTTGATATTGATGCCGTAAGTCCTGACTTCTACAAAGCTGTAGGCGGACGCGACAGGATGTATCATTCTCAAGGTCTTTATCCCGTGCGTGATTACAACAATCGACTTGAATGTACTCTTTGGGGCTCGGGCGGCCTTCCTGATGTCAATACTGAAAACCCTGATTTCCAAAAATACTATATGCAGTTTGTCAACGACCTCCTCTCTCTCGGTGTGCGCGGCTTCCGTTACGACACGGCAAAGCATATCGGCGTTCATTCCGACCCTGTAGATACCGCATCCGGAGTTCGGGAAAACGACTTTTGGGACGTAGCCACCGGGCGCAAGAGCGTAAAAGGGGTAAAGCTCGCACTTCCTTATGATTCTCTGTTTGTATATGGCGAAGTACTTCAGGATAAGAATGTGCCGGAAAAGGAATATGCCGACTATTTCGGAATGACAGCCTCAAGCTACGGCCATATTCTCCGCGAAGCTCTTGAGAAAAAATCAGCAAAAGACATTGATCTTAAAAACTGGCATCACGACGTTGCTCCGCAATATCTGACCACTTGGGTAGAAAGCCACGACACTTATTGCAATGCCCATGAATCAGCAGGGCTCACTGATGAACAAATTCGTACAGGTTGGGTATTTCTCACAGCCCGACAGAACGGCACACCTCTGTTCTTTAGCCGTCCGGACGGCTCTACAAGAGAAAATTATTGGGGAAATAACGTGCTTGGTGCACCCGGTAATAACGAATATTTCCACCCTGAAGTCAAAGCAGTAAATCATTTCCGTACTGCGATGAAAGGAGAAAAAGAAGATCTAAGAATGAATGAAGCCGGCGATGTGCTCCTTGTCAACCGTGGAAAGAAAGGTGCTGCAATGGTGAATATCTCTGACCATGCCAACTTCATCAACCTTCCTACCGGATTACCTGACGGCACATATAAAGATAAGGTCTACAATCAGGAATTCAAGGTCAAGAAAGGAATACTATCAGGCGCACTAGCACCTCACCGCTCATATATCATCTCTAAATAGAAGAGTTCAGGAGATTAAATCCAAGATTACAGTGTCGGCAATAAATTCACCATCATCGGTGAGGATTATATTGCCGGCACTGCCATTATTTTGCGATATCCTCAGCATGCCGCTACTGACATGTTTCCCGCTTCGCTTGTAGAGCCTATCAGCAAATTCCTTCCCTAATATCTGCTCAATCTCCGCAAGGGATATTCCCTCAGAAGTTCGGAGGCGCGTCATAACCAATTCCTCAAAAAGTTCCTCCTTATTTAAGACTTCCTCTTCAAAAAAATGACCCGTATGGGGGTTATTATCCCAAAACTGCAAATACGTGCGAATATTGCCGGGATTGGTGCGTCGGCGGTTTTTACCGTCAAATGATGATGCCGAAGGTCCAATTCCAAGATACGGCACCGACTTCCAGTAGGCACTGTTGTGAACGGAGCGCTCTCCGAAGCGTGCAAATGACGATATTTCATAATGCTCAAATCCGGCCACTGATGTAAGTCGCCGCAATAGCGAATACATGTCTAAAGCAATCCCCTCCTCTACTTCCGAGGCCTCACCGCGCCTCTGCATTGAGGCAAGTATTGTTGCTTCCTCAAAAGTGAGAGAATATGCCGAGATATGCCCGGGCGACAAATCTATTATACCTCTCACATCGCGCTCCCAGACCTCAAGGTTTTGTCCCGGCAATCCATATATCAGATCAAGACTGAGCCTTCCACGCCCTCTGAGAATTTCAGCAGCGACCATTGCCTGCATTGCATTATGGCGCCTACCAAGCAGCTTGAGCACATCATCATCAAGCGATTGGACTCCCATACTAAAGCGGTTGACACCGGAGTCGCACCATTCATCGGCCATTTCTTCGCTCACATCGTCAGGATTTACCTCAATCGTGAATTCAGAAGGAGAAAGCCTGCTTCCCAAGATCTTCTTTATTCCGCCCGTCAATTTCCTCCATTGCCGCGCAGAAAGCAGCGACGGCGTTCCTCCACCTATATATAAGGTGTGACAATCCTCATTTAATTCATTCTCCCGCTCCTTAAGCTCTCTCAGCAAGCACTCCACAGCATCATCCTTAATACTCCCATAAGGAGCTACAGAATAAAATGCGCAATATATGCATTTGCGATGACAGAAAGGGATATGCACGTAAAGTCCGGCCATTACTGTAAAATCTGCGAGTCTGCAAATATAAGACTTTTTTGAAACATCGACTATAACGTACTGAATATTCTTCTTAAAACTCTGAAAAAATCCCATTTTTTACACTTATTGAAATATTTTTTTGCAAAAGATTAGGCTAAACCAATTTTATTTATTAAATTGCACCCGATTTAAATCCGATACCGAAAAATTCAATATAACAATTATGAAAGTCTATAAGACAAACGAAATTAAAAATGTCACTCTGCTCGGATCCAAAGGTTCGGGCAAGACCACACTCGCCGAAGCTATGCTCTTCGAGTGCGAGGTAATAAAGAGAAGAGGCACTGTTGAGGCCGGCAACACCGTATCAGACTATTTCCCTGTGGAAAAAGATTACGGATATTCAGTATTCTCAACTGTATTCTTTGCTGAATTCGGAAATAAGAAACTCAATGTGATTGACTGCCCCGGATCTGAAGACTTTGTAGGCAACGCATATACAGCCCTTGGCGTAACTGACACCGGCGTTATCGTTATCAACTCTCAGTATGGCGTAGAGGTTGGTACACAGAATATTTTCCGCACTACCGGAAAGCTTAAAAAGCCCGTTGTATTCGCTCTCAATCAGATTGATGGAGAAAAAGCCGACTTTGACAATGTGCTTGAGCAGATGCGCGATACTTTTGGTCCTAAAGTCACTGTGATACAGTATCCTCTTGAATGTGGTCCCGGATTCCACTCCATGATCGACGTTCTCCTGATGAAAAAATACGAATGGGGTCCTGACGGAGGAAAGCCCACCATCTCAGAGATTCCCGAAGATCAGCTTGAGCGTGCCAACGAGCTTCATAACGCTCTCGTCGAAGCAGCCGCCGAAAACGATGAGACTCTTATGGATAAATATTTCGAACAGGGTCATCTCTCGGAAGACGAAATGCGCGAAGGCATCCGCAAGGGAATGATTGACCGCAGCATCTTCCCCGTATTCATCGTATCTGCTGCCAAGGACATGGGAGTGCGCCGCATGATGGAATTCCTCGGGAATGTATGTCCCTTCGTATCTGATATGCCGGATCCACTCGACACTGCGGGCGAAGCTGTTGCCCCCAAGGCTGACGGACCGCTCTCTGTATTCGTCTTCAAGACTTCAGTAGAACCTCACATCGGTGAAGTCTCTTACTTTAAAGTAATGAGCGGAACGCTTCATGCAGGCGATGACCTTGAGAATGTGAGTCGCGGCGGCAAGGAACGTCTGGCTCAGATTTTCAATGTGTGCGGACAGCTCCGCACCCCGGTTGAAACTATTGAAGCAGGCGATATAGGTGCTGCCGTGAAGCTTAAAGATGTTCGCACCGGAAATACTCTAAATCAGAAAGGATGCGACTATCAATTTGACTTCATCAAATATCCCGATCCCAAGTATGTACGCGCTATCCGTCCTCTCAATGAGGCAGACTCCGAGAAACTCTCCGGAATCCTCACCCGAATGCACGAGGAGGATCCTACTTGGATCCCTCGTTGTCGGATGTTCGTGTCATGCTAATCGGAGTGCGCAATAAGTCAAA
>CAYNNV010000030.1:0-8980 GCA_964398625.1 uncultured Sangeribacter sp.
TATTCTGGGGCAGTTACTATCTTCGGAAACTGTGAGCGGGTCGGCACGATATCATATCTCCCAGCATGGAGTTTTCATCGTGAAGGCCGGTGAGCTAACCTGCAAAGTTGCATTGTAACTTTCTAATTTTATACAATCAAATGCGCAAGGTAGCTGTACTAATAGTAGCCCTGTTGAGTGTTATCACAATGAAGCCTGAGGTTATTTTCGAAGCTCAGTTGGATAATATACTTGTGTTTTCCCGGTACTGATTCCCATTTGAAGCAGTATCAAGAGGCAGGAGGCAAAGTAGTGTTTGAGACTTGCAGTCGAGGTGCCGGATTGATGGTTGCAATCCTTGATGCACGAGGAAATTGTATAAGCACTCAAGCTTATGATAAGCGGCAAATATCAAAAAAAGTAGTGGCCGGTCCTGACAAAATGGACAACAATAAATGGAGGCAAAATATGCACTTTATGTGGGATATTGCCCATCTCAATCAGATAGAAGTCTGTTTAGGTGTAGTTCAATCGCTTCAACCTCAATTTATACTCGGCGACCTCTACAATATGACCCCGTCAGGAGATATTAATACTGCTGATACCGGAAATGTATTTGCAATAAAATACTCTCCGGAAGTATGGAATAAGATAGTGAAAAATCTGTCGCAATTCTAAGGTCAACATTATATAAAGTGAGGAGAATCTGTCGGTTATGGCAGGTTCTCTTTTTTTATGCAGCGGATTGAATGACCGGAATTTTTCGGATAAGATAAATTAACGAAAAAAATATTTAATACTTCAACGGATATTATTATCTTTGCACATCATATTTTAAATCTAATAAAAATGAAAGAAACAAATATCGACTGGAGCAATCTGTCATTCTCTTACATGAAGACTGACTATAACGTGCGCTGCACATACAAGGATGGCAAATGGGGAGAGATAGAAGTATCCGACTCAGAATACGTACCCTTACACATAGCTGCTTCCTGTCTTCACTACGGTCAGGAATCATTTGAAGGTCTTAAGGCCTATCGCGGTAAAGACGGCAAAATCCGCATCTTCCGCATGGAGGAGAATGCCAAGCGCTTCATCCGCAGTGCTGAGGGTATTGCCATGCAGCCCATGCCTATTGAGCTCTTCTGCGAAATGGTGAGAAAAGTGGTGAAGCTCAATGAGCGCTTCATTCCCCCTTACGGCACCGGTGCATCACTTTATATCCGTCCGCTTGAAATCGGTATTTCTGCCCGTGTAGGTGTTAAGCCTGCCGACGAATATATGGTAATCATGCTCGTGACTCCCGTCGGCCCATATTTCAAGAACGGCTTCAAGCCTACAAAGGTTTGTATGTCTCGCGAATATGACCGCGTGGCACCCAAGGGCACAGGTTCTATTAAGGTAGGTGGTAACTACGCTGCATCTCTCGTAGCCGGCGAAAAGGCTCATGACCTCGGTTATTCTGTAATGCTTTACATTGATCCCAAAGAAAAGAAATATCTCGATGAGTGCGGCGCAGCCAACTTCTTCGGTATCAAGGAGGGTAAATATGTTACTCCGGGAAGCGAGTCAATCCTGCCCTCAATCACCAACATGAGTCTCCGCCAGCTTGCCGCTGACCTCGGTCTAGCCGTCGAGCAGCGTCATATACCGGTAGAGGAGCTTGAGACATTCGACGAAGTTGCCGCCTGTGGTACGGCTGCCGTATGCTCTCCGATTGGCGAAATCGACGATCTTGACAACGGCAAGAAGTATATCTTCTGCGAAGATGGCAAGGTTGGCCCCACTACTACCAAACTTTACGAAACCCTCATAGGAATTCAGTACGGAGATCTTGAAGACAAGCATGGTTGGGTAGAAATTCTTGACTGATAAGTCAGAATATCTTATTCTTTACTCGAAAGAAATATATGAGATATGGCGGAATGTGAGTGATTGCATTCCGCCTTTTCTTAGATTCCGGAATTATATATTATGGATTGTAAGAAGATAATTCACCGGTACTACCGTCCGGGTTCGCAAATTGAGAAGACTCTTTGGTTGCACTCGTCAGCTGTTGCTATGAAGGCCTTAGAATGTATACACCGCCGCGGTCTTGATGTTGACGCGACCTTTGTAGTAGAAGCTGCATTGCTCCACGATATCGGGATTTACCTCTGTCATGCTCCTTCCATACACTGTCATGGTCAGGAACCCTATATACGCCATGGTCTTCTTGGTGCCCGTATTCTGGAGGAGCTTGATTTGCCGCGCCATGCTGCCGTTTGTGCACGCCACACAGGAGCCGGACTTTCTCGCGAAGATATTTCGCGCAAAAATCTGCCTCTTCCTGATGAAGACTTCCTCCCGGTAACCCCGGAGGAGAAGCTTATCTGCTATGCCGATAAGTTTTTCTCCAAATCAGATGAATCTCTCCTAAGAGAGAAACCGATAGAAAAGGTATTGGCCCAGATGAAGTCTCATGGAGAAGATACCTTGCAACGTTTTCTTGCACTTCACGAGCAATTCGGTTATTGAGAAATAATATTGGGTCGGCAATGCAAAATACACGTTAAAATCAAAAAATGTTAATGCGCCTCACTTTCTTCCCTTCAGTTGAGGTGAGAAAGAGAATAAAATTGTAATTTTGCAAATTGGAGATTCCGAAGCTGCAAGAGGCAACGGGTAAGCTAACATTAACGATTTTCAAGCTTGCGTAGAGCTTTCATATACATAGTAGCAATTTTCATTATCGGCATCGCGCTGGCACAGACCGGCTCGAGGCGCGCACGTGCCTCTGCATCACCGGTACTTGAAAGCCCGGAGGAGATGGTTATTACCGAAAGCGAAGAAGTGGAGAAAAAAGACACCGCAACCGCTGAAGAAGATGGATACCTTCCTGTGAATGAAGACTATGTAGTGTTGGAAGAAGTGGACTCAAATTCGCAGAAACGAGTGAAGCTCACGCGTGTGGTGCGCACTCAGACCGATATAGCCGATCGCGTAAACTTTTCCGCTTCTGATTCTCTGCTCATCATAGGCGACAATAATGCCTATATGTACGGATCATCTGAAGTGAGCTATTTGGATCTTGACCTCAAGGCTAACATAATCAGGATGGAGCTTGACTCCAATACCGTCTATGCCGAAGGCTACATTGACTCGGTAGGAAATATTACCGGTAAACCTGTATTTGCGGATAAATCAGGAAGTTATGAATCTAAAACCATGAAGTATAACTTCAAGACCGAGCGAGGCTATATCACTGATGTGGTGACCGAGCAGGATGAGGGGTATCTGCTTGGCGGACAGGCAAAAAAGATGGAAGACGGCACTTTCAACCTCACTGACGGTAAATACACTACCTGCGATGACCACGAACATCCTCATTTCTACTTCAATCTAACCAAGGCTAAAGTCACTCCTAAGAAGAATATTGTCTCCGGTCCTGCATATATGGTGCTGGCTGATGTGCCTCTGCCTATAGCTTTGCCGTTCGGTTATTTTCCATTTAGCGAAAAATACTCCTCGGGAGTCATTTTCCCATCATTCGGCGAAGATTACAACCGTGGATTTTATGCGCGCGACGGAGGTTATTACTTTGCAATAAATGATAATGTCGATCTTGCTCTGCGTGGTGAAATATATACAAAAGGATCATGGGGTATTAATGCTCATTCATCTTATAAGAAGCGCTACAAATTCTCCGGTAATTTCGATCTTTCCTATCTCGTATCTATATATGGGGATAAAGGGTCGCCTGATTACTCCAAGCAGACTAACTTCCGCGTAGCATGGAATCATACCCAGGATCCCAAGGCTAATCCTAACCTAACCTTTTCAGCAGCAGTAAATTTTGCTACTTCAGGTTATACCAGAAACGATATAAACTCCTATTATTCTAACGCATTTACAGAGAATACCAAGAGCTCTACAGTCAATCTCACATATCGTTTTCCCGGTTCCAAATGGAGTGTTTCCGCTACGGCAAATATCACACAGCGTTCACAGGACTCCACACTCGCAGTGTCATTCCCCAACCTAACAGCCACAATGTCGCAGACTGCCATATTCAAGCGTAAGAAATCCGTAGGCGGGGAGAGATGGTATGAGAAGATAAAACTATCATATTCAGGCCAGTTTCAAAACTCGCTCACAGCGCAGCAAAACGAGTTTTTTAAGAAAAATCTCGTTAAAGACTGGCGCAATGGCATGAAACATTCCGTGCCTGTAAGTGCTACATTTTCGATATTCAAATATCTCAACGTATCGCCGAATGTCACTTTCAATGACCGCATGTACTTTCAGAAAATCAAGAGAATGTGGGATCCAAACGCTTCTGCCGAAGTGCAGGATACAACTTACGGATTCTATAATGTGTTTGATTTCAATGTCGGAATTTCCTTTGATACAAAAATCTATGGTTTCTGGAAACCATTGAAGGCTTTCGGCGACAAGGTACAGATGATTCGCCACGTGATGACGCCTACCGTCTCATTCAGTTACTCACCCGATTTCGGAGATCCCTTCTGGGGTGTTTACGACGCTTATACTTATGTGGATCAGAATGGTTTCCCGCGCACCGTCAATTATTCCTATTTCTCCGGTGGATACTTTGGTGTGCCCGGTAGAGGCAAGTCTGGAATCGTGACTGTGAATCTTGCCAACAATCTGGAGATGAAAGTCAAGAGTGATGCTGACTCAACAGGCGTTAAGAAGGTGTCGCTCATTGAGAATCTTACTATCGGGCAGAGCTACAACTTTGCTGCCGACTCTCTGCGTTTCTCCAATATCAATACGTCCATTATGCTCCGCCTATTCAAGGGACTGAATCTTAACCTCAGTGCTACGTGGGATCCATATATGTATGGCCTTACGCCCTCCGGCAGCCCTGTGAAACTCAATAAATTGCGCATAGGACACGGTAAGGGTATCGGAAAACTTGCATCTACCGGAACGTCATTCTCATATACTTTTAACAACGACACCTTCCGCCGCAAAAAGAAGACTGACAACTCTAAAAACCGTAATGCGGAGGATGAAGAAGAGAACGACGATGGAGAGGACTTCGGCAGTACTAATCCTCCGGTAATACCGCGCGGAGGGCAACAAGATGAGGGTGGTTCTGACCTTGATGGATATGAAAAATGGTCATTCCCATGGTCGCTGACTGTCAATTACTCCGTGAATTACGGCTATGGCGAATTCGATTACTCCGCACTTGATTATAAAGGGAAATGGACACAAAATCTTTCATTCTCCGGATCGGTCCGTCCTACTAAAAACTGGAACTTCTCATTCTCCTGTTCCTATAATTTCGATACTAAAAAGATTGCATATATGAATTGTAGCATCTCCCGCGACTTGCACTGTTTCACAATGTCAGCATCATTTGTACCTGTAGGCCCGTATAAGAGCTATAATTTCCACATCGCTATTAAGTCATCTATGCTCAAGGATATCAAATATGACAAACGCTCTTCTACTTCAAACGGTGTGCAGTGGTATTGATAATTACATATAATAATCACAATCTCTTAAATATGAAGACAACAATTAAAAATCTCTTTATAGTAGCGGTAGTTTTTGCCGGAATCATATTCACTACATTCCCGGCCGAGGCTCGTTGGGAAAGATATGCATCATATAACGTATATTATGCTGAGGGACCATCAACCGGCAAAAGTATTATTTGCTATTCTGACTGTGAGCCTGAAACGGACAATTGTAGCTTCAAATATGTGTTTGATGGGGTTCCGCTCTACGTAGAGTATGAATTTGATGCATTAGGAGAGAGCGAGTTGCCCCGGTCAAAAATGGCTAAAATAAAAAGTACATTTAGAAAGCTCTATCCGGCGGCATTCTCAAGCGAAGACAACGAACTTGCCTACGCAGCGAGCAAAGACGGCAGATATGAACTATACGTGATATGGGGTACAGGCACACCCAATGCATGGCTCTATCGCAATGGCCGCTTTGATTCCGCACTATTATTTCTGTAGGAGTAATGTCCTGAATTTTAGGCAAATAATGATAAGATGAATTCGCGTGCATACATTTGCTGCGCGGATTTATTGCTTTATGATGAGTATAAACCGAAAAAAATATTGTCAGTGGAGAAAAAAAATATTAATTTTGTAAAAAATTGGCAAAAATGGCAGCAACCCTCTCCGCGACACTCAAGAGCATCGAAGAGAAGACGGGTAGACTAATTGCTCAACAAGAGGAGCTTCACCGTCGTCTTGAAGAAGTCACCGCTGAGCGAGACGAACTGCGCAGGCAGATAGGTGTCTTGAGCGCTGAGTTGGATAAAGCCGGTCTTGACAATAAGTTTTTGCGTATGTCTCACAGGCTTGCCGACAATCCGGAGGCTGTGGTAGAGACGCGCAAGACCATAGCAGCGCTTATTCGCAAAATCGATAGATGTATAGCTCTGCTCAAGGAGTAGCATCTAAGATTATACAATATGGCAGGTAAAGACAAAGTGCAATTATATATCACCATCGCGGACGAGAAAATAGAGCTGAATGCCGACCTTGACCGCATTGAGGAGATTCACCATGTGGAGCAGCGCGTTGACGACCTTTTCCGCACATGGCGCAAGCGTTTTCCGGCTAAGACTTCGCGCCAAATCCTCGCTATGATGGCCTATCAATATGCCTCATTCTATCACTCTTTAGAGAGAAAGATGAAGGACGCCACGGCTGTAGCTGAAGATATTGAGAATCTTCTTGAGAATGCACTTGCCGATACAGATTGTTGATACTCCAATGAGTATGACTGGAGCTGTATGCCGTAATTAATAAGCATGTTGTTATTAAGACCTTAGGCTTTTTTCTGGCAAACTGCGCCGAGGTAGCGATGTCCTTTATGTCGGTTTCAAATTTGTTATAATCATTTTTAACCAAAATCTTACCGAAAAAATGGAAATTGCAATCTATTGTATAATTGCTGTAGTGGCCGGGGTGATAGGATTCGTTCTTGCCTCATACCGCATCAAAAATAATGCACGGAGTGAGGCGAAAATTATTGTCGAGGAAGCTAACCGCGAGGCTTCTGTTATTAAGGAAAAAAAGGCTGTAGAAGCTGAAAAAGAAGCTCTCAGAGTAGTAGCTGATGCAGAAAAAACTGCATCAAAAAAAATTGAGAAGGCTCAGTCTACTGAAAATCGCGCTCGGCAGAAAGAGATGCAAGTAAATCAACAGCAGAATGAGCTCAACAAGCGCCGCAAGGAGCTTGATACTCTAAAAAACAATCTTGACAATCAACAGGCTGTGCTCGCAACTGACAGGCAGGAGCTCGACAAGCTAACGCGGTCCGCCCGTGAAGAGCTCGAACATATCTCCGGTCTATCTGCTGATGAAGCACGCGAGAAGCTTGTGGAATCACTCAAAGATGAAGCTAAAACTGCTGCTGCCGGCTATATCAACGATATTATGGACGATGCGAGAATGACCGCCAATAAGGAGGCGAAGCGCATTGTGATACAATCTATTCAGCGTGTTGCTACAGAGACCGCCGTGGAAAACTCAGTAACGGTATTCCATATTGACAACGACGAAATAAAAGGCAGAATCATTGGTCGTGAAGGTCGCAATATCCGTACTCTTGAAGCGGCTACCGGAATTGAGATTATCGTAGATGACACTCCTGAGGCTATTGTCCTCTCAGGTTTTGATCCGGTGCGCCGCGAGATAGCCCGGCTCGCTCTGCATCAGCTTGTGCTTGACGGGCGCATTCACCCCGGAAGAATTGAAGAGGTAGTTGCAAAGGTGCGCAAGCAGGTTGAAGAAGAGATAATAGAGACAGGTAAGCGTACTGCTATTGATCTTGGCATACACGGTCTGCATCCTGAACTAATCCGAATGGTAGGTAAGATGAAGTATCGCTCATCATACGGTCAGAATCTGCTTCAACACTCGCGCGAGACAGCCAATTTATGCGCAGTGATGGCATCTGAACTGGGCCTAAATCCCAAAAAAGCAAAGCGTGCCGGACTTCTCCACGACATTGGCAAAGTCCCCGATGACGAACCCGAACTTCCCCATGCACTTCTCGGCATGAAGCTCGCTGAAAAATATAAGGAAAAACCGGAAATATGCAATGCTATAGGTGCTCACCACGATGAAGTGGAGCAGACTTCACTACTTGCTCCTATTGTCCAGGTATGCGACGCAATTTCCGGTGCTCGTCCCGGAGCACGACGTGAAATTGTTGAGGCATATATCAAGCGTCTTAACGATCTTGAGCAGCTTGCTCTCTCTTATCCCGGTGTTATTAAGACTTATGCCATACAAGCGGGCAGAGAACTGCGCGTAATAGTGGGAGCAGAGAAGATTTCTGATGAAGAGACTGAAAAACTCTCGGCTGAAATTGCCAAGAAGATACAAGATGAAATGACGTATCCCGGACAAGTGAAGATCACCGTAATCCGTGAGACCCGTGCTATAAGTTTTGCTAAATAAGAATCGATATGACCGACGATTCTCAGTTTGACGATACCCGGATGCCCGAAGAAGCTGCATCATACATGCTTGAAGAAAGCACGGAGCATAGGCTGTCACCGCGCGGTAAGCTCCACTGCTATAATTGGCTTGACGGTATTTCCGATGCCGGGAGTTATCCGATAGTAGAAGTTCAATTCAAGAATACCAGCAAGGGCTATTATCGCAATGTTGATAATATCCCGCTGAAGATTGGCGACGTAGTGGCCGTGGAAGCCGCTCCGGGGCATGATATAGGACAGGTGACCCTGGTAGGGCACCTCGTTGAGGCCCAGATTCGAAAGGGCAATGTGCATAACGTTGACGAGTTAAGACGCATATTTCGAATTGCACGCCCCTCTGACATTGAGAAATATGAGGAAGCCAAGGCGCGTGAGCAGGATACTATGATTCGTTCCCGTCGCATTGCCGAGGAGCTTAACCTTAATATGAAAATCGGTGATGTGGAATATCAGGGTGACGGTACCAAGGCTATATTCTACTATATTGCAGATGAGCGCGTTTACTTCAGAAAA
>CAYNNV010000030.1:8990-16845 GCA_964398625.1 uncultured Sangeribacter sp.
AAACTAATCAGAGTCCTTGCCGACACCTTCCATATCCGCGTGGAAATGAGGCAGATAGGTGCCCGTCAGGAAGCCGGTCGTATTGGAGGTATCGGGCCATGTGGAAGGCCATTATGTTGCTCCAGCTGGCTCACTCACTTCGTAAGCGTAGGCACTCAAGCAGCTCGTCTACAGGATTTGTCAATGAATCCGCAGAAACTCGCGGGGCAATGTGCAAAGCTGAAATGTTGCCTCAATTATGAGGCGGACACCTATATGGAGTCTTCACGTAAACTCCCGCCGCGTGAGGCGATACTCCAGACCAAAGATGCCGATTATTACTTCTTTAAAGCCGATATTCTCACTCGTATGGTGAGCTATTCTACTGATAAGAAACTGGCCGCTAATATTGTTACTATTCCTGCTCGGCGTGCTTTTGAAGTGATCGCGCTTAATAAAAATGGAGTGAAGGTTGAAACTCTCGATATTGAGGAGAAAAAGCCCGAACCAACTCATGGATTTATCGAACTCGTAGGGCAGGACTCACTGACGCGCTTTGATAAGTCGAAGAAGAAAAAGAAGCGCAAGAACTCAGCTCGGCCGCAGAATGAGAAAGGTGGCAGCGATAAGGAGGCGGCTCGCAACACATCTGAACGAAGCACCGGAGAGGAGAGACCGCAGGAAAAAGGAGGCGATAATCGCCGAAGGAATCAGCCGCGCCGTCGCAATAATACCCGTCACGATGGTGACCAACACGGTGGTGCCCGTCAGAACGGAAGGAATAAGGGTGATCGCAAGCCACAATCCAAAAAAACTGAAGAAAACTCCTGATCATGCGAATCGAGCCTGTCATATCATTGATCGTAGTTATTGCTCTGATAGTAGGGTGCTCATCAGGTATGACACCGGAATATAGTTGCTTTCGCTCAGTTTCACCGTCAGGCTGGAGTCGCGATTATCCACTTGAATTTAATCTCGGGGAAGACTCTATGCTGACCAAAGGCGGACCATACGATCTTTCAGTAGTAGTCCGCAATACTGAGCGCTGCAATCTCAGAACGTTATGGCTCGCGGTTGAGACTATAGGGTATGACGCCACGATGCGTCGTGATACTATCGGAGTAAATCTTTGTGATTCTCTCGGCAGTTGGACCGGTAACGGCAGTCACGGTATTTATGAATCTGTCGCTATAGTGAGGAGAAAATTTAAACTTCCACAGGGCATGGACGTAACAGTCACTCCCGCCGATACTGCCTCAGAGGTAAAAGGGATCTCCGATATAGGCCTGATCCTCACTTCAACATTAAATAATTGAATATTACCATGCAACTTATACTATCTGAAATCCGCTCTGATATAGCAATCCGAATTGACAGAATACTGTCAGGAATGGCCCAAGGCAACTTTGATTATTTATTACTTAATTATAACGCCAACCTCTTCTACTGCAGCGGACGTGTATTTCGCGGCTATATATTCATAAATAAAGAGGGGAGAGTGATCTATTTCGTGGTCCGTCCCAACTGTTATGAGCCGGAAGATGGCGTGGTCTATATCCGCAAACCGGAGCAGATACCGGATGTCCTGGCTAAGGCCGGATATTTAGTTTCAGGTAAAGTAGGTCTTGAATTGCAGTGGCTTACTTATGCCGATGCCGGTAGGCTCATGAAGCTTTTTCCCGAAGCCGAGTATGCAGATTGCAGCAACGTGCTTCGAGAAGCGCGAATGGTTAAGACCCCGTTAGAAGTAGAGCTTATGCGACGCGACGGAATTCATCAGTCAGAAGTATATCGCCGTATACCTAAGCTTTTTAAGGAAGAGATGAGCGATCTGGAACTTCAGATTGAGATAGAGCGTGTGCTTCGCCTTGAAGGTTGTCTCGGCTATGCACGTACTTCCGGTGCCTTAATGGAGATTAACATGGGATCAGTGCTTTATGGAGACAACGCTGATGCTCCTACTCCCTACGACTTTGCGCTCGGGGGCGCAGGAATGGATCCGTCACTGCCGGTCGGTGCCAACGGAAGTATTATGAAGCCCGGGCATACAGTGATGGTTGATATGAATGGTGATTTCAATGGTTATCAGACAGATATGACTCGCGTATGGCGGATAGGCGAGATTCCAGAAAAAGCCTTTAGAGCGCATGAAGCATCGCGCAAGATACTCCGAGAACTTGAGAAGAAGGGAAAGCCCGGTTTCCCGATAGCCGAAATGTGCAGAATTGCTGATGAAATCGTTGATGCCGCAGATTTGCGGGGCGAATTTATGGGCCATTCGCAGAAGGCAGGTTTTATCGGTCATGGAGTAGGTATTGAGCTAAATGAGTCACCGGTAATCATGACCCGTAATAAAGGCTGTCTTGAGGAGAACATGACAATTGCACTGGAGCCCAAATTCGTAATCCCCGAAGTTGGTGCAGTAGGTGTTGAAAATACCTACCTTGTGACTCCCGAAGGACTACAATCCCTTACAGTCTTCCCGGAAGATATTCCGGATTTGTTGGGATAATCTATCGAATTCTACATCTTTTAAATACTATGAATCTTAAGTCTGACCTTGATTCTGATGAATTGCGCGAAATTACTGCCGCAGTAAAGGATTTGAATACTCCCGCTATTCTGACCGGTGGCGCAGTACGTCGCATATTTCTTGGCAAAGGCAGCGGTACGATCGAAGTCTTGCTTTCCAATCCGACGGAAGAAGAGACCCATAGGTTGACAAGAGATCTGAGCGTCAGGTGTGGTCAAGAGGTAAGAATCTCACCCTTTAAAGGTGATGTCAATAATATTCTGCAAAGGCGAGGTGTAACAATAGATGCTATGGGGGTGATGCTCAATGGCGCAAATGCCGGAGACTTGATTGATTACTCATCGGGGCTTGCAGACCTTCATAATTCTATAGTAAGACTCACTCCCGAGGTAGCCGGTAATATTTCTCTCAATCCGACGGTCATTTGCAGTGCCGTGGCATTGGCCTGCGAGCTTGGTTTTTCATTAGAGGCAGAATCTAAGGCGATTTTATCCTCCTGTGCAGGGCTAATAGAGAGTGTTCCGAAAAAGAATGTCAACGGGCAGCTGAGGCGCATAATATGCAGTGAGCGGCCATCCAAAGGTTTTTATTTACTTGATGAGATTGGAGCGCTCAGCTATATCATTCCTGAACTCGAAATGCTCAAAGGAGTCGAAACCAAGGAGGGCAAGGGCCATAAGGATAATTTTGCTCATACTCTCCGGGTTCTTGACAATCTGGCATTAAAATCAGACAATGAGTGGCTTCGCTGGGCTGCACTTCTGCATGATATAGGAAAACCTGCTACCAAGAAATTTGAGCCGGGGATTGGATGGACTTTTCGCAATCACAATTTTATAGGAGAAAAGATGATTCCTCGTATCTTTCGCCGTATGGAAATGGGGCGTGGTCCGCACATCCGCTATGTAGCCAAGATGGTAGGTATGCACATGAGACCCCAGGCTATGGGAGAGGATGGTGTCACTGATAGAGGGGTTCGTCGCATGATGACCGAAGCAGGAAGTGAAAAGGAAGTAGATGAACTTATGGCACTCGCTGAGGCGGATCTCACTTCCAAAAATCCGGTGAAAGTGAGGAGAGTGCTCGATACCTTTCGGCAAGTACGGGAGCATATAGATGAAGTGCGAGAAAAGGATGCAGAACGCACATGGGAAAATCCGATCAATGGTGCTATGATTAAGCGGCTTTTTGGTATACCGGATTCATCGTTGCTCGGGCAAATCAAAGAAGAGATAAAAGCCGAAATCCGCGGAGTAAAGGAAAAAGATAATTTTGACTATGCCCTTTCTATCCTGCTCAAGATTGCGCCGAAGCACGGACTATCCCCGGTAGATGGAGTAGGAGCCGATGAACTAAAATTACTCACAAAGCAGCGTAAAAGTGATAAATAAATTCCATGCGCTTTAATCACAAGTTTCTCTATTGATGCGGTCATAGTATTTTCAAAAAAAATATTAAAAAAATTTTTACCCGTATTTAGATTCTTTTAATTGTTAAATTATTGTTAAAAGCGTAAGAATCCACAAAAATATTGTGGATTTTTGTGTTTTTAGATATGTTAAAATATGTAAAAATAGCTTTGTTGTGACGTTGCTAACGCGCTGAGTCATTGCATAATCTTTGCTTGTTTAAAGATTTTTTCGTAACTTTGCAGTGTAATAATAGAGAAAGAAAGATAGTGTAGTAATATTGTGATAGTGATAGTGTTAATTGATTGACTACGAAAGACGGGAGCGTGAGTTTCTGTCTTTTCGTGTTTTTATACACTTCTCTGTTATTCTTATTGTCTCTTTGCGTGATAATTATCTCTACATAGTTAACTTTTGTCAGGGTTAAGTGTTAATTATAAAAGTAGATAATCCTATAACACTTAATGCTTATGACACTCTCAGATCGCATCCGTCATTTCTTCCACGTTGTCTCCAACGTGCGTCCTATCTATTGGATTCTTCTATATCTTGCCGTTACCCCTGTCTTTGCCACTATTTATTGGGTTCTTCCCGACGGCCAGTTCCGAATACCGGACGGCGGTACTGTCGATTGGGGGTCATGGTTATATTACAGTATAGTTACAATCACGACTCTTGGATTCGGTGATTATACTCCTGCTCTTCCCTGGGCTCAGACGGTGACGGCCATTGAAGTGATGACAGGATTGGTGGTGCTCGGTTTCTTCCTGAATGCAGTAGGAGCCATGAAGTCAGAGATTGACGTGGCTTCAGAAGTGGAGAAACAGCGCCGTGCTCACTATAAGCTTGAACACGACAAACTTTCGGCCTCTGTAGCGCCTGTGATTCATTCTCTCAACGTATTCCTTGAGTTCTGCTATGCAGTGACTACAAAGATGTCAGACCGCAGCGCCGAAAAATCATATAATCCCGACTTTAAATTTTCAGATATGGCTGACCTGTATGAGCCCTCCGGCTTGCCTTCCGATCATACTTCCTTGCCGGCCGTTGATAGGCTTCTTTCAGTCACGTCGCATACTGCGCTTTGTCTTGATTCTTTGCAAAACCGTATTGATCTCACTCTCTGGCCCTCATTGCTTGAAGACTGTTTCTCTTATGTAGCAACAAGTGAGATGTTTGCCTCAGCCGATGAAATTACCCGCAGAAATCATCCCGAACTGCGACACAAAGGTGATACTTCAGGAATAGCTACTTTGATTGCGTCAACTGATGAAGTGCCGGCAAAAGATGAGGTGGCTGCAGACAGTCCGCTTGCTCCATATATAGAACTGTATTATATGATCAAGGACAATGCTTCACTTGCTCTCAAGATAGAAGCTGAGCTTACTTCTATAATGTCTCAGGATGAACCTGATGACTGACGTTGCAAAGTATCCACGCGTAATTTGTTTAGGCCACATTTTCTGAAAATTTGGAAATCAGTCCGGAGCATGGTATATTTGCAGACTGATAACTCCTATCAATATGTCAGATCAGCGCGAAAAGAAAATATTTGCCGTGACCCTCACCGGTTCCGCTGTCAACTCCTTGTTAATAATACTTAAGTTCATTGCAGGAATTTTAGGCAGAAGTTCAGCAATGGTGGCCGATGCAGTGCATTCTCTAAGTGATTTTTTCTCCGATGTTATTGTGCTTATCTTTATTAAGATTGCAGGCAAGCCGGTTGACAAAAGTCACGACTACGGCCATGGTAAATTCGAGACACTTGCATCGCTTATTATTGGCCTGCTACTTGTAGGTGCGGGTGTCGGATTAATGGTCAATGGAATAGATACAGTGTGGAGATGTATTGGTGGTGAATTGCTTGAGCGCCCTACCATGCTTGCCCTGGTGGTTGCATTCGTGTCAATAATATCCAAAGAGTGGCTATTTCGGTTTACAAGAAACGTAGCCAAAAAGGTGAATTCTCAAGCAGTTATGGCTAATGCTTGGCATCACCGAAGCGATGCTGTATCATCCTTAGGCACTCTTATAGGTATAGCCGGAGCTATGTTTTTAGGAGAGCGCTGGAGGATTCTTGATCCAATTGCTGCAATCGTGGTGAGTGTTCTCATTATTAAGAGTGGATATGATATAATAAAGCCATGTATCAGTGAACTTCTTGAGGCGTCACTTCCTGAAGAGAAGGAGAAAGAAATAGAGCGTATTGTGATGGAAGTCCCCGGTATAGAATTTATACATCGGCTTAGAACGCGCAGGATAGGAAATTGTATAGCGGTTGATCTTCACGCAAAGATGGATGGCAATCTAAGCCTTTCAGAAGCTCACGAGATAGCTACGCAGGCAGAAAAGGCAATCAAGAGGCGATTTAGTGACAATTCAATAATAAATATCCACATGGAGCCGGTGGAGCAAACTATAATTGCAAAGGTAAATAATATTGCCGAATAGAAATATTAATTGTTTTTCTCTACTGTTAGCTTATATGGCACTTTATCAGCGCTATGATTGTCAGTGAGAATTCAATAAATGACTAAGTCCTTTAGCATTTTTTGCATTATGCGCTTATTTCGATAGTGCTGTGGTTGGAATCCCGGATCTTGATTTTGAATTTTGTTGGTCGGTGAGAGAAGGGGTATGAGGGATTGTAAATTAAAAAATGTAAAAAATAATTAGATTGTTTTGTGGCGGAAAGAAAAATTATTACCTTTGCACGCCGATTATATATCCAAGGTAATGAAGTCGTAGCGGGAAGTGCTGATTTTTGGCCGAATCACAACCCGTGAAAGCAACAAGTTAAACAAAGAAAATCAAGTACATAAAGTGGATACTTTAAGCTACAAAACCCTCTCCGCCACTCCGGCAACAATCAAAAAGGAGTGGGTGGTAATTGACGCAACTGACCAGGTTCTTGGTCGCCTTTGTGCGAAAGTCGCCAAGATTCTTCGCGGAAAGTACAAACCTGATTTTACTCCAAATCTGGACTGCGGTGACAATGTCATCATCATCAATGCTGACAAGTGCATTATGACCGGCCAGAAATTCGAAAACCACGAATATCTCCGTTATACAGGCTATCCCGGAGGACAGCGCTCTTATACTCCTGCTGACCTCATGGCCAAGTCTTACAAGAAGAGCATGAAGGCCGGCAAGCACCCTCTTTATATAAAGGTAGTGAAAGGCATGCTCCCCAAGACTAAACTCGGGGCTGCTCAGCTTGGCAATCTTTACGTATACAACACTCCTACTCATCCCCACGAGGCTGAGAATCCTAAAGTAATTGATATCAACAAACTGAAATAAGAGATGGAAAAAGTAAATGCTATCGGTCGTCGTAAGGCCGCTGTGGCCCGCGTTTACCTCACTGAAGGCAACGGCACAATAACTATCAACAAACGCCCCCTTGACAACTACTTTCCCTCATCAATTCTTCAGTACGTTGTAAAGCAGCCCCTTCTAACTCTTGATTGCGTTGAAAAATATGACATCAAGGTGAATCTCGATGGTGGTGGCTATAAAGGTCAGGCTGAAGCTCTTCGCCTCGCAATCGCACGCGCTCTCGTGAAAATCAACCCTGAAGACAAGCCGGCTCTCCGTGCTGAAGGCTTTATGACTCGTGACTCTCGTTCTGTTGAACGTAAGAAACCCGGTCAGCCCAAGGCTCGTAAGCGTTTCCAGTTCTCAAAACGTTGATCCCCGTTTCGCAAATTTACGCCACTTTCTTCGTGGCAGCTTAATATCTCGAGTCCGGACCGACTTTCACGTCTGTCCGGAATCGACATTTTTCTTTCTTCACCCGCCTCGGCGGAAAATTTATGGAGCTCTGCTCCGCGAGTTTAGTATCTAAATCTATGAGATGGACACGTTCCCTACTCACTGATTGATTAAAAAAGAACGTAAACAAATTTAAAAAAATGGCAACACCTACATTTGA
>CAYNNV010000031.1:0-16090 GCA_964398625.1 uncultured Sangeribacter sp.
GTAGCAGCCGGTAAGATTGTACTCGGTTTTATCAATGACCGCAACTGCACCCTCGGAGTGCTTGTCACTACTCTGGGAGGCTTGATAGGCATGGTATGCCTCATATATGGACATATCGGCTTTTGGCTGCTCCTCTTCGGTGCTGTATTGTTCGGACTCCAATATGCCGGAGTGACTGTGCAGACGGCAATGCTCACTCGCACCGTATTCGGTTCGCTCGACTATGCCAAAATCTATTCAATCATATCAATGGCACTGGCTGCCGGAGGAGCTGTGGCATCCGGAGCATGGGGCCTTATAGTAGATGCCTGCGGGTCATATATCATCATATATATGATAGGCATAGCCATGATGGTGATATGCTCTGCTATCGGACTCCGCGCCCTAAAATCCTGACCTAAAAAAACTATAAGACTAATTAGGCTAATAGTCCATAATAGTCCAATAGGACTAATTATTTCATAAGTAGAATATTTTATCTACCTTTGTAAATTATTAATCAATTACTAATATCATGAACCACGTTTTTCGCCTTGCAGCGCTGGCTCTGCCGGCTGCCGTAGTGCTTACGGGATGTATGGACGATAAGTATGACCTGAGCGATATCGATACTACATCGGAGCTCAAAGTCAATAATCTCGCTATCCCGGTAAACATTGACAATGTAAAACTTGATGAAATCATCACTCTTTCTGAAGGAAGCAAAATCAAAGTCTATGACGGTAGTTACGCCCTTCTTGAAGGGGGCGATTTTGAATCTTCTCCCATAGAGATTGCTCCCGTTAAGGCTGCTGCTCCCAAGCTTCAGGATTCTTCTGTATCAATTACTACTAATACGTCCGCTGCTCCCAGAGGTGCTAATTCGCTGACTCTGGAAATTAAGGAAAATCGTGCACCGTTCTCCTACAGTATGTCAGGAGTTGACCCGGCACTTCATTCTATCACTTCGGTAGAAACTACTCCGCTTAAGCTGTCAATCTCTGTGGATATGTCTTCACTGAGTGCAATTGTGAAAAATTTTAGGGTTGAGGACCTTAGGATTCAGTTCCCTAAAGGGATGGTAGCCACTCCAAATGCAGGTACTTACAACCCTGCAACCGGTGTGCTTACAATATCACAAATTGAAGACCACAACGAAAAAATTGAGATCTCGCTAACTACAAGCAGCATTGATCTATCTGCAAATGGAGCCGGATTGAATGATGCTCATCGCTTCATGTTTGATTCGGAACTTAGTGTGTTAGGTGGTCGTGTGATTATCACGGAAAATTCATTTGATCCCTCTCGTATACCTGCGGATCTGGCATTCAAGACCACCTATAAACTCACGGATCTTGAAATCAAGTCCATCTCCGGCTCAATTGATTATTCTGTAAAAGGGATGGATATATCTCCCATTGACCTTTCAGACCTTCCCGACTTCCTAAATCAGGATGGTACAGATATATTCCTCGGCAATCCACAAATCTATCTCTCTCTCAATAATCCCCTTAGCGAGTATTCACTTCGCTATCAGGCCGGTCTTACAATTACTGCCGTGCGTCCCGGACAGGGCGATGTGTCCTACTCTCTTGACGATCCTTTCTTCACAGTCGGAGGCTCAAGCAGTCAAACCAATTTGGTATTCTCACCCTCAACTCCCGGCTCAGTATATCCCGGTTTCGAAAGTGCGAAACACGTAGGCTATTCTTCTCTGAGCGACGTGCTTTCAGGCGATCGTATTCCCACCTCTCTGCGTGTTACAGTCACAGATCCTTCCGTCCCCTTGCAGACAGTTAAGAATTTCCGTCTCGGCACTGAAATCGGAGCTGTGAAGGGTAAATGGCAGGTTGTGGCCCCTCTCGCGCTTAAGCCGGCTTCTTCCATAGTCTATTCACGCCTTGAAGACGGCTGGAACGATGAAGATGTTGACGCTATCCGCATCACTCATCTTGAAGTATCGGCTAAAGTGACTACTGACCTTCCTATCGGTGCTACGCTTACAGGTTATCCTGTTGATAAATACGGCAATAAAATGACGGATGTTGAGATTGTGCCGGTATCCATTCCCTCTAATGCTGACGGTGACGATATTGTAATTCAAGTTAATGGCACTATTGAGCATCTTGACGGATTCTTCTTCAAGGTAGTTGCTCGCCCCGACTCTGACACTCCTCTAAGTCCCTCGCAAACCATCCGTCTTGATAACATCCGCGCGCGTGTAAGCGGTTCATATATCAAAAAACTTTAACCACATATTGCCTACTTATATGAAACTTAAACATATAGCCGCCCTCTCAGCTCTACTGATGGCCGGCACAGCCGCTCAGGCTCAGAATACTTACTCCGGTTACTTCACTGATAACTACCTTTATCGCTATCAGATGAATCCGGCATTTGATAACGAGCGCAACTTTGTATCAATCCCGGCTCTCGGCAATCTTAATCTCTCTATGCAGGGTAATCTACATGTGAGCGATGTGATTTACAATGTTGACGGAAAGACCGTACTTTTTACCAACCCGGGAGTGTCTGACGCAGAATTCCTGAGCAAAATAAAAGATAAAAACCGTATCGGGGCTAATGTTAAACTCAATGTATTATCTGCGGGATTCCGAGCTTTCGGTGGCTATAACACTGTGAGTATCAACGCCCGCACAGACTTCAATGTGAAAGTGCCGGGGTCACTGTTCCGTCTTGCCAAAGAGGGGGTGGAAAATAAGACCTACGACATACAGCATCTCGGGCTTAACGCACAGGCATACGCAGAACTGGCACTCGGCCATTCGCGCACTATAATGCCAAATCTGCGTGTGGGTGCTACTCTCAAATTCTTAATCGGCGCCGGAAATATTGATGCGTATCTCAACGAAGCAGATCTTACTCTCGGTGAGAACTCATGGTCTGTACGTACCAATGCCAACGTATACTCATCAGTGAAAGGACTCACCTATAAGACCAAGGTCAATTCCAACACAGGACGAGAATATGTGTCAGGCATAGATATGGACGGATTCGGACTCAATGGTTTCGGCATGGCTCTTGATTTAGGTGGTGTCTACAAGTTAGGAAGCGATTGGGAATTCTCCCTCGCGCTCCTTGACTTAGGATTTATCTCATACAGCAATACTCAGCTTGCCACTACCGACGGCACTCAGACAGTAGAGACTGATGCATACCACTTCAGTGCCGATTCCGATGCACCCAATTCATTTAAGAATGAGTGGCACAAGATGCGAGATGATCTCTCATCCCTTTATCAGATGACAGATAAAGGCGACATAGGCTCACGCACCCGTATGCTTGGTGCTACTCTCAATCTCGCTGCACAATACAATTTCCCTCTCTATGACCGTCTTCACTTCGGACTTGTCAATTCCACACGTATAAACGGTACTTATAGCTGGACTCAGTTTCGACTTGCTGCCAATGTGCGCCCGGTAGACTGTTTCTCAGCTGATGCAAATGTAGCCGTAGGTACTTTCGGATGGTCATTCGGTTGGCTGATGAATCTTAATGTGCAGGGATTCAACTTCTTCCTTGGTATGGACCATACTTTGGGCAAGCTTGCCAAGCAAGGTTTGCCTCTTTCAAGCAATGCAAGCGTAAATTTTGGTATGAACATCCCGTTCTGACCGATTCATTGACTAAAACGGAGGCCATATCATGATTAGGTATGGCCTCCCGTTGTTATTAACAGGGATTTATTTATATGAAGAAACCATATACTATTGCCGTATATTGCTCCTCCCAATCAGACTTGCCGGAGGATATATATGTCGGTGTAAGAGAGATTATTAATGCTGCTTCCGAACTCGCTGCCACACTTGTTTACGGAGGTGTGAATGCCGGGCTGATGCATGAAGTGGCTACAGCTGCTCACCAAGCCGGAATGACGGTGATCGGAGTAATTCCCGAAGTTTTCAGGCACAGAGCTGATCCCCTTTGCAACAATCTTGTATTCGTATCTGATCTCAATGCCCGCAAGGGAAAGATGATTGAAATGGCTGATCTTTTCATTGTACTTCCCGGAGGCATAGGCACCATTGACGAATGGATATCAACACTCTCGGATATCATGGTGCAAGAGAAAGCTAATCCATCTGCTGACCGGCCTATCCTTGTGTGGAATTACAAAAATCTCTACGATGGCCTCGTCTTGCAACTCAAGGCCACCGCAGAGTCAATATATGCACGCGGAAGAAAAGTTGACCGCAGTCATATCTTCTCCACTGCTGAAGAGCTTGCAGCCGCTATTTCCTCTCTTTTAAGCTATCGGTAAGTGTGTGCTGCTGCCAGCGCCACGCATTACGCATTGTATCGCGAATATCGGTTGTCGCTTTCCAGCCCAGTACTTCATTAGCTTTGGAAGGATCAGCCCAGATGCTTATGATGTCGCCCTCGCGGCGTTCTCCGAAGCGATAAGGCACTTTAACTCCCGTGGCGTCCTCAAAAGCCGTGATGAGATCAAGTACAGAAAGACCGTTGCCTGTACCGAGATTAAAAATCTCCAGATTTCCGTTTTCCGGAGAATTGATGAGCCGCTCCACGGCCTTCACGTGGGCACGAGCAAGGTCGCATACATCAATATAGTCGCGGATACAAGTACCGTCCGGAGTAGGGTAATCATGTCCGAATACGGTGAGTTCTTTGCGTATGCCGGCAGCTGTCTGAGTAAGGTAAGGCACAAGATTGGCAGGCACTCCGAGAGGAAGTTCTCCTATTTTTGCCGATGGGTGAGCCCCTATGGGATTGAAATACCGGAGCAGAACCGCATTCAGCGGGGCGCCTGAAGTGAGATAATCGGTGATGATCTCTTCGCATATCTGCTTAGTGTTGCCATAAGGCGATGTCGCAGGACGCACAGGTGCACTTTCATCAATGGGTGAGTGTTCCGGTTCCCCATAGACGGTACACGATGATGAGAATACCAATCCTCTTGAGCCCGCTTCAGTGAGTCTTTCAAGAAGAGTAATCAGAGAGTTAATATTATTGCGATAATAGAGAAGCGGCTTCTTTACGGATTCTCCTACAGCCTTTGAAGCTGCGAAATGAATAGCCCCCTTAATGTCAGGATTTTCACGGAATACGTGTGAGAGAAAAGCCGTATCTGCTACATCTCCTTCATAGAAGGCCGGGCTATATCCTATGATTTCAGCAATGCCTTCAAGTGCCGAGGGGAGGGAATTGGAGAGGTTATCAATAATAACGACCTCATATCCGGCTGCTGCAAGTTCCACTACGGTGTGGGAACCGATAAATCCGGCACCTCCCGTCACTAAAATCTTTGTCTTCATGACTATTGGAATTTGAGTTGATTAAAAGAGCTTTTCAGGATAGTCTCCATTGTCGGTAAGGCGACGAATAAAGTCTACAACCTTGGGACGGTCTTCTGCAAAAGTCACTCCGGTCCATACCGATGTTGTGGGAAGCACCTTCAGAGTAGCTTCTCCACTCTTGATGCGGTTGTTCACTTCATAGGGTATGTAGTATTCACTTTTCATCTCATTGCCATGCTCTTTCAGGAATTCCCTAAATCCCTCTTTCGAGAATTCAAAATAATCCGGTGTGAATCCCCACATATTCATTGATACAGGAGCTCCGGCAGGGAAGGGGGCATCCGAACCGTCAGCGAGAGTCTGAATAAGATTGCCGTTGGCATCACGGCGAATGTTATGACATTCTTCAACAAAGGTAAGATGTCCGTCGGAATCAACCTTGCAAAGACCGCGAGATACGCCGCCGTTCTCGCTTAGAGTGTTTTCAATATTGAAGCCAACCATACAATATTCACCTTTCTTTCCTTCAGATTTTTTGAGATAATCCGCAAGTTGACGGAAAGAATCGGCACCGTAGAAATCGTCGGCGTTAATCACTGCAAACGGCTCCTTGATTACATCAGCCCCCATTAATACAGCATGATTAGTGCCCCAAGGCTTTGTGCGACCTTCCGGAGTCTTGAATCCGGCCGGCAGTGCGTCAATGGATTGATATACAACTTCAACCGGCACATGATCTTTATATTTTGCAATCACCTTTTCCCGGAAATCATCTTCAAAATCTTTGCGAATCACGAAAACAATCTTGCCGAATCCGGCACGCAGCGCATCATAGACCGAGTAATCCATTATAGTCTCACCTGAAGGACCTATTGGATCAAGCTGTTTCAGCCCTCCGTAGCGGCTACCCATTCCGGCCGCCAGAATAAAAAGAGTTGGTTTCATATATTATTGGTTTTATTTAAGTCAATTATTAATAAAGAATCAAGGCTGCCTGCGTATAAGGATGATAAGGCGTACAGCCAGATCAAAAAGCAGAATCCTGAGATTGGCATTGGCTGCCGCATCAGCATCAGCTTCTGAAAATTCCATAGCAATATCCTCTACGTTGGCCACATTTACAAAGGGGCTGAAGGGAATAGCAAAGCGTTTCTCCTCAGCCGTTGTGCTCATAAGCCGATCATCGGCAAGATTGCAGATAAAGGCCTCTCTGACCATAGTCGCGGCGTAAGTGAAAAATCTGCGCGTTTTCTCTCGCTTCATTTTAGCAGCTTCCTCGCTCCATAATCTGAGCGCTGCCACGTCGCGTTTCCATGCAAGACGCATAAGTCGGGTAAAAAGCTCGAAGAAAAGCGCCCTTTCCTCCGACTCTCGCGCAGTATCAATAGCCTTGAGAATGGAGCCGGAAGCGCCTTTTGAGGCTTCAGCAGCCTTATATTCGTCAATACCGCGTATACTAAGCTCATGCCTCACCTCTTCCTCTGATAGCGGGCGCAGAAGCAGCTGCCTGCTTCTGGAGAATATCGTAGGGAGTATATCTTGAGGCGAATTGCTTACAAACAGAAAAACGCTTCCTGCAGGCGGCTCCTCTATCAACTTCAGCAGCCTGTTGGCCGCCTCTTTATTGAGCAGTTCCGGACGCCAGATTATCATCACCTTATAGTCAGAGGAATAGGTGGAAAGAGTCATCTTGCGAAGTATCTCGGTAGCTTCATCTACTTTGATGGCCGGAGCTCCACCCTCACCCTTTATCATCTCTGCCCATTTTGTGAATGAGGCCGGATAGGAATCGGCAATAAATTCCCTCCATTGCTCGGCGTAATCCTCGGAAAGGAGAGGTGAGGTGCCTTTAGAGCCCACCGTAGGATATACGAAATTCAGGTCAGGAAAGTTGAGCGCGGCATGCTGACGACACGTTCTGCACACTCCGCAGCTGTCGCCATCAGGAGTGCGGTGCTCGCATTGCAGATAGGAGGCGAAAGCACGAGCCAAAGCAAGCTTTCCGATACCTTCAGGACCGCTGAAGAGCAGTGCGTGGGGTATTTCCCCCGTCTTTACCATCTCCCTTAGAGTGGCCTTAGCTACATGATGTCCTGTAATTTCAGAAAAACGCATCTTCTCTACCTTTTTAGTGTGCAAATGTAACAAATATTCGCTATCTTTGCAAATGATAAATCAATCTTTTCCCCGGCTAAATGAAACAATTCCTTCGGAGCGTGGCTGACGCTTACACAAGCTGTCACTCAGATATGTCGCGTTTTATCTTCGTTTTTCCGGGAAAGCGTGCTGCTACGTTTTTCCGGAGTTATATCGCATCATCTGTACCCGACGGTCGGTTTATGCTCGAACCGGAGCTTATCACCATCTCCGATTTGGTAGAGCGTATGTCAGGACTTGTTCCTGACAATCACATTGATCTGCTGTTGCGTCTGTTCAGTATATATCGTCAGATTTCTCCGGAGGCCGGTAAAGATTTCAGCCGATTCAGGCGTTGGGGAGAGACTGCGCTCAGCGATATTTCAGATGTAATGATGTATCAGCCTGATGTATCGCTGCTTTTTCGCAATCTCATTGACTACAATAGCCTTGCTACCGATTATCTCACTGAAGAACAGAAAATTGTTGTCACCGAGTATTTTCCTAACGTCAGGTTTGACGGTGCCGTAAGAAGCTTCTGGAAGCATTTCAATCAAGGCACCGAGTCGCGCAAATCCTCATTCCTCGCCTTATGGGAGGTGATGGAAGAGTTGCTGGAGAAGTTCAATGACTCGCTGCGTAAAGATGGTCTATCTTATTCCGGTCTTGCGCTTTCCGAGGCTTTAGAACGCCTTCGAAAGGAGGGAAAAGCTCTCCTCGCTGACTGCGACAGAATCATTTTTGTAGGATTCAATGCCCTATCTACGGTAGAGAGAGCCATATTTACCGAGTTTTCTAAGCTACGCAATGACAATGACGAGTTATTAGCCGACTTCTACTGGGATATTCCCGGTGACGTAGTGGAAAATGCATCAGCCGGCAGATTTGTCAGACCCAATTCCCGGCGATTTAAGTCGCAATATGACATATCATCGTCCGAAGCACCGGGAATGCCCGGAAAGATTTCAATCATTGCCGCACCTTCGCATACCGCGCAGACTCAGGTGATAAGCTCGGTCATATCAAAATGGCTGGAGAAAGGCACCATTACCCGGTCAATGCTAAAGAAGGCAAAAGTAGCTGTAGTGCTTCCCGATGAGGGTCTGCTCATGCCGTTGATTTACTCTATCCCTGAAGGCCTCGAGAGTGTAAACCTCACTATGGGCTATCCATTGAAGCAATCACTTGCAGGTACTCTCGTACAACTCGTTGTCAACGCCTACCGCGCTTCACGCATAAAGCCGGGAGGTGATACGGAATACTTTTACAAGCACGTACTTGATATACTCTCACATCCTTATCTGCGCCTCATATTTCCGGATAAGAGCATCAGAGCGCTCCACGATGCCATATCGACTTCTCATCGCATGATGGTGAGTCTGCGATTCATTGCCGCCAATCTGAAGGGGGCGGAGAGGTATTTTATTGATGTACCTAAGGATGATGCCGCCTCTGCTTTGGATTCAATGGTAAGGATATTGGAACTCACCGGACGCAATCTCGCTGCCTGTGGAGAGGGCGATGACTCGGTGACGGAGGCAATGGTTCACGTCAAGAGCGAACTCAACATACTTGGGGCATGTATTGACATCGTGCGCCTGACTGCAGAGGGGCTTGAGAAATATGATATAGAGTCAAAGGCAGCCGATGCGCTCGGCCTTCTTAACTCGCTGCTTGCTTCAGGCTCTGTTCGCTTTGAGGGTGAACCACTTAGCGGGCTTCAGATTATCGGTGCACTTGAGACGCGTATGCTTGACTTCGACTATATCATCATTCCGTCGCTCAATGAGGGAAAATATCCTGTCACGATACGCAAAAATTCTCTTATACCTGAGAAACTGCGTCGTGGTTTCGGTATGGCTACTTCGCGTTTCCGGGAGTCTATGTATGCATATAATTTTTATCGGCTGATTGCGAGAGCCAAAGAAGTAGTCCTTATTTATGATTCCAGAGTGGATGATCTCACTGCCGGCGCTCCATCACGCTATCTCGCTCAGTTGCGTGAACTCTATGCGCGCGGCATAGTCAAGGAGTATAGCGCGGTGCTTTCCGGCAAAATATCTATGGGCGGCTTTGAAAATCACAATGGTAACTACGCTGAACTCTCGGCTCCATTCTTTACTCCCGGAAGTAATCGCTATATTTCGGCATCGGCCATTAATAAATATATTGCGTGCCCTTTGGCCTTTTTCTCCGAAAGTCTCTGCGGAATTTATGAACTTGAAGACCCTGACGAATATCTTTCAGCTGCAAACTTCGGCACTGTGCTTCACGAGACGCTGCGCGAGATCTATCCTTCGGCCACCCCGTCGCGCGGTGTGAAAATAACTGAAGAATATCTTGACCGGTATATCAACGACAGCGCCGGAATCAGAAAAATATTGATAAAAAACCTTCACCGTTTCCATATAAAGGATATAGCTAAAGATGCTACAAAAGAGGAGATTGAAGAAGCAATAGCGCGTCCGCTTACTGCCGACCTCCGGTTATTGCTGCAACAGATGCTCAAAACCGTGACCCAAACTCTTCTGTTTGACCGCTCCAAGACCCCCTTCAACTATTTCGGCTCGGAAGTAAAGGTAGAAGGTACATTTACTTTGCCCGGTTGCGGCCAAGTCAACCTGAAGGCTAAGATTGACCGCATAGACGATATTGGCGGCTCAGTGAGAATCGTTGACTATAAGAGTGGCAGCGCATTGATTGAAAGCTTCAATGGTGATAATTTCTTCAAGGATTCGAAATATCATCAGGAGCTTCAGATAGCACTTTACTCATGGATGCTGAGGAAAAGCGGGATTATGCCGGCGCTGTCATATTACCCTGTTGCCACTATCTATCCGATAGTCAAGATGGGAGCTGATGAGATTGACGAGAAAGAGGTGTTTAAAAAGGCGGTTCCGGCATTTGCGAAGGCTGATGATGCAGCTCGCGAGGAATATTTCAGATTCTTTGAATCCGGGCTTGGAGAATTGCTGCAGAGCATTAAGTCGGGAGCGTCAAGCTATATGCCTCCGGAGGAGCCGGAGAGCTCTTGTAATTACTGTATGCTTGCGGATTCCGTCTGCCCCACCGGCGCTCTCCGCCGAGATCCAAAATACTGAATTTTACTTGGCCGTGGTATGATTTTTTAAGGAGGCCTTGTAAGACCCGTCAAAAATGATTAACTTTGTGGCGCAAATTAAATCCGCATCGTGTGATGCGAAATTTTGTAAATCCTAAGAGGAGATTATTTGCCTCTCAGACAAAATTTTGAGTAACACAATTTTAACAAATGAAAAGATTTGAACTGAACGCAGTGCCGCGCGTAGAAAGCGGCAAGAAAGCTGTAAAAGCACTCCGTGAGAAAAACCTTATCCCCGCTGTAATCAACGGTGGCGAAATTGTAAATCTTCCCTTTGAAGGCACTCTCAAAGCAGGCGAAAAGCTCGTTGCGATTGACGAAAAGCGTGGCGTAATCGCTCGCGACATCGCCGTAAAGGTTGACGATGTAAGAAAGCTTATCTATACTCCCGATATCTTCGAGATCGAGATGGATATTGAGGGCGAAAAGATTATGGTGGTAATGAAGGATCTTCAGTTCCAGCCCGTAAAAGACACCGTGCTTCACATTGACTTCCTCCGCGTTTATCCCGAGAAGCCTATCGTAATGGAAGTGCCCGTGGCTATCGAAGGTCACGCCGAAGGTGTTAAGGCCGGTGGTAAGCTCACACTCTCTATGCGCAAACTTAAGGTGAAAGCTGTTTATACTCAGATTCCCGAGCGTCTCACTGTGAATGTGGACAATCTCGGTCTCGGCAAGTCAATGGCTGTAGGCGATCTTCACTTCGAAGGTCTTGAGCTTATGAACGCCAAGAATGCTGTGGTATGCGCCGTACAGCTCACTCGTGCTGCACGTGGTGCCGCTGCAAAGAAAGCCGAATAATTCGGTTCTTTCAAGGATATCGCAGGCGATGTGCCACTCTATCATGGTGCATCGCCTGATTCCTTTTATTCCGGGATACAACTCGTGATCCTCTCTTGTATGTTGATAAGTAGATATTAGAAACAGATTGATGCCGGATTCCATATTATTTACATGATGCAATATTGATCGTTTAATTTTAATAACTACTTAACCACCTATGAACATCTTTAAATCTATTTTCTTCCGAAAGAAAAAAGAACCTGTCGCTGCCGATATGAAGAAATTTCTTGTGGTCGGACTCGGAAATATGGGTCCGCAATATGTTGACACTCGCCATAATATAGGATTTATGATTGCCGACAGACTGGCTGAAAAAGTCGGCGCGGTATTCTCGTCCTGCCGCTACGGCGATAAGGCGGAATTTAATATCAAAAACGCGCATATCATCTTGCTGAAGCCCTCTACCTTTATGAATCTGTCCGGCAATGCAGTTGCTTGGTGGATGCGTCATGAGAAACTTGATCTGTCATCACTTCTCGTGCTGGTTGATGATCTGGCACTTCCGTTCGGTACAATCCGCATGCGACCCGGTGGTAGCGATGCCGGCCACAATGGACTTAAAAATATTGCTGACTGTCTTGGTACTCAGCAATATCCCCGCTTGAGATTCGGTATAGGCAATGATTTTCCACGTGGCGGCCAGATAGATTATGTACTCTCCGTATTTCCTGAAGATGAAATGAAGCTTATGCCGGAACGCCTTGATGTGGCTTGCGATGCGATTAAGGCATTCTGCCTTTCAGGTCTTCCTTTCGCTATGAATCATTATAATAAATAGAAAGTATCTGATGGCAAAGACAGAAGAACGCATAGATAAGTGGTTATGGGCCATGCGTGTATTCAAGACCCGAACCATTGCCTCGGACGCATGCAAGAAAGGTCGCGTCACTATGGGCGGAGCGGTATGTAAGCCGGCGCGTATGGTAAAAGTAGGTGATGTGATTGATGTAAAGAAACCGCCAATTACCTATACTTTCCGCGTATTGGCACTAAGTGAAAACAGGCTCGGGGCTAAGCTCGTGCCTGACTATCTTGAGAATATCACTCCCAAGGCGCAATATGATCTCCTCGAGATGACGCGAATATCCGGATTTGTTGATCGTCGGCGCGGTCTCGGCCGTCCTACCAAGCATGAGGGACGCGAGCTTGCCAAGTTTAAGGAAGCATCATACTCTGCCGATAATTACTTCCTTGATTGGGAGGATGATGACGATGACGAAGAATTGATGTCGTAATACCCTATAGACGTAAGGTTGTAGAGCGGTGCCAATTGTTGAGACAGCCCGGTGAGATCGACGACGCTCTGTCCGTCTATGATATATTGTAAACCATCTAAATTTAGAGTGTTAGTTGATTTTACCTCAACTGAAGATGAGGATTTCGGAGCAGCCTTGTGATATACTTCATTGGCTGTGACAGTCCATGTTTTCCCCTCTTTAATCAGACAGTATTTGCGCACTTCGTTTTTATTCTCAAAAGTAGCGGTAATCATCAACGGATTTGATGAGCGGTATTCATAGCTTGTGGCATTGCTGCGACTATTTTCAAAGGCCTTAATTAGAGCTTTACCATAGTTGGCGTTTGTGAAGATAAATACGCGTGATACTTTGTAAATCTTTCCTGATGAGGGATTTCGTCGCTCAGATACCACTGCTTGCACATCACTGTATTTCTCCAATTTCTGTAATTGCGAATTTATGGCATTTTGGGCAGATGCCACAGGAGCTGCTAAGATAATCAGTATAAAAGCCGTGAATAGAGTGGTGATATATTTCTTCATAATTTCAGGATATTTCTTACTTTAATGTATTCATCAACGCTTCTCGTGCAGCGGGAGAACTAACGTTTTCGATAGCTATGTCAATGAGAGGATCATTATCGCCGGCTGATATGCGATGTTCAGTATTTTCTACCATCTTCTCTGCCCTCTTAAGCTCCGGATAGATAGATGCTAAATCAGTTATTTTTTCTCCGTTGCGGATAATGTAGCTTCCCTGTAGTTCCATCATATCACGGCGCGTGTCGGCCGTCTGCCATGCAGTGATAACCGTTGCTACAAGCATCAATACTGCGGCTGCAGCGGCTGAGAAAGTAGCTATGCTCTTCACTACTGATCGCTTCTTGGCAGTCACTGACGCAACCGGCGTGACGGAATTCTGCGATGTCAAGGAGTCATACCATTGAAACATCGGTGCGTATTCAGCAAGGTCAGAAGCCGGATCACAACTGCGGAAATAGAGGTAAAGCCTTTGTTCCTCATCATCGGAAGTTGCACCTTCAAGAAATCGGCGGCAAAGAATTCGTGCTTCGTTATGGTCAATATTTTTCATTGAATATTATGGATCGTTTTAAATATAGATGCTACATTTTTGCGTGCTCTGGAGAGCGAAAGTCTCACTGCTCCTTCAGAACTGCCGGTTATGGCAGCCATCTCCGCTGTGGAAAGTCCCTCTACATGTCTCAATCGGATTATCACGCTCTGTGAGGGAGAAAGGCGTGAGAATATGGAGTCAATTGCTACGTCAGTTTCCCGGCTTATCATTATTTCATCAGCACCCGGAGCACAATCTGCGGGATTTGGGAGCTCGTCGGTAGTTTCTACCGGAGATCGGCCTTTTTTTCTAAGCAAGTCAAGGCATATATGGCGGCAAGCCTGCATAGCGAATCCATCGGGATTTTCTACTTGCGAGAGTCTGTTGCGAGCCAACCAAAGGCGCATAAGCGCTTCCTGCACGGCATCGTCAGCCTCGTCATCACGAAGCATTCTCCGGGCCATGGACAGCATCCCGTGTCGGATACGGGAGGCGAGAGATTCAAACTCTTTAGTCTCCATTCTCACTCATACGACGCCGTATGGGATGATATTGCAACGGATTTTATGTTAATAAATCTTAAATATCCCCGGATGTAAAGATAAGTCTTCCGGCAAAAGGTGAGGAGTGATATGAGAAATCATCGGTGGAAATAGTCTTCAGATCATCTTCAGTGCGATATTTCGGCGATGATGCTATCACACTCATCTTTCCTCTCATCTGCTTGAGCATATCAGCCGGTGGAGTGACCGGGTTACCGGCGGCGGAATGCATCTTGAAGTCAATGGTAATGACCGAGGCAAAGTGGCGCAGCAGCTTCTTGTCAAAGCATAGGAATGCGTCGGCGGGGAGGAGCATAAGCACTGAAGATTCGCCGCGCTCCTGAAGAGTCTTGACAATGGCAGCAGTGGATTTCGGGCGCCAATATGAGCTCATAGGCCGGTCGAATTTAGGTATGCGGGTGTTGAAATTAAGTCTGTAGGGCTTGATGATGTCGTCGGGACGAAGCAGACCGTAAAGCGATGATACAATCATCAGATTAGCCTCTACATTTCTAAGATCATCTTCGGGAATATTGGCGAAATCCGCACTGCGGAATGCAACTCCGGTGAAGGCCTTCAGAGCCGGCAGCCCTGTGAGGCGGTCGGGAAAGTCATACAGCAGCCGCTTTAATCGCGTGGCATAGCGTGGCGAAATCTTTATCATTTCAGCCAGATTCTCAGCCGTGTATTCCTCTAATGAAGCTGCTATTTCTTCCGCCTCACCCAGAAAGCGGGGGGAGTGGAGTGCGAGTTGAGACTCACTCTGTGGGAGCAAATCTTCGCACATCTGTTTTGATTCAGCTATAAGAGTCAGCATAAAAAAGGAGGGAACGGTTTATAAAATGAAAAACGGGAAAAGGCCTCAACCTGCTCCCGTTTTTGTCGTGATAGCTTGTTTTATTATTATCTGTCATCGACAAGACAATAGTATGACGCATGAGAGCGGTAAAAGTTTAAAGCGAATATAGACTTTAACACTCGTTAACTTACGATACCGCAGCGTCAGAACGGATCTTCAAGAAATTCAAGAATCTCACTTGGACTGGATACAAGATGTGCGGCGCAAGCCTTTCTCAACTCCGAGACAGGGCGAAATCCCCACGTCACTCCTACGGACTCAATGCAGGCGCGCCTTGCTGTCTCGATATCCACAGCCGAGTCGCCGATATAGATACATTCGCTTTTCGGAGTGGGGAATTTGGAAAGGAGGGCAAATACTATTGAGGGATCCGGTTTTACGGGTCGCATATCAATCTGTCCCAGTACAGCCTCGGGGTTGATCTGCGGAAAGTAATGGGATATGATTTTGTCGCAAGCCTTCTGATACTTGTTGCTTGTGATTCCGATCATCACATCTCTACGCTGCAATTCATCCAGTAGCTCCGGAATTCCGGGGTAGGGGCGGGTTTCAATGGTGCAGTGATCGTCATAATACCGGCGGAAGTGTGAGAGGAGAATATCAATAGTCTCGGAATCAGCATCAGGCTGAGCGCGTTCAAGAAGTTTTCTGACGCCATTGCCCACCATATAGTTGTAAGCGGATATTGGGTGAGTTGCGAATCCCATTGTCTCCAGAGCATAGTTACATGCGTTGCCGAGGTCGTGGATAGTATTGAGGAGAGTGCCGTCAAGGTCAAAAATAGCTAATTTTTTCATGATGTCAGAATGGATATCCGATTGAGAAATGAAAAGTTCTGTCGCGTCCCCATCTGGGATGTATCAGAGGCCACGGTTCTTCACCGGCGGCGGGGTTGTGAGCCTTCATGCCGAGGTCAAACCGTAGCAGAAAGTATTTGAAGTCAAAACGCAGTCCGAGTCCGTAGGCAGCTGCTATCTGCTTGTAAAATTCTCCGAAACGGAATACGCCACCCGGCTGAG
>CAYNNV010000032.1:0-15614 GCA_964398625.1 uncultured Sangeribacter sp.
CCAGAGCACTGCCTGACGGAGAATATTGTCAACACGTTCAGAACCATCAAGCACCATACCAAAACCTCCATTGATAGCTTTTCCTATACCTACACCTCCACCATTGTGAAGTGCCACAAGGCTCATGCCGCGCGCACAGTTGCCGGCGAAGCACTGCACTGCCATATCGGCCATGACGTTAGAACCGTCCTTTATATTTGAGGTTTCGCGGAAGGGTGAGTCAGTACCTGATACATCGTGATGATCACGGCCAAGCATAATCGGGCCGACTTCACCATTGCGCACCATTTCATTGAAACGAAGAGCAATATTTAGGCGTCCCATTGCATCCTGATATAATATACGTGCCTGTGTGCCTACTACGAGAGCATTCTTTTCTGCATCACGAATCCAGTTGTAGTTATCACGATCTTGATAACGGCGGTTCACGTCAATGCATTCCATAGCGGCGTGGTCAGTTTTTACGAGATCTTCATGCTTGCCTGAGAGACAAACCCAACGGAAAGGACCGTAACCGAAGTCGAATAGCATTGGTCCCATAATATCTTCCACATATGAAGGCCAGATGAATCCATCCTTATCATCAACTCCATTCTTAGAAATCTCCTGAACTCCGGCATCATAAATGGATTTCATAAAGGCATTTCCATAATCAAAGAAATATGTGCCTTTAGCAACAAGAGCTTTCACAGCTTCATAATGACGGCGCAGTGTCTTGTCAATCTCCTTGCGGAACTGTTCAGGATCATCGTGAAGCATCTTAGTGCGTTCCTCGAAAGTCATTCCGGCAGGGCAGTAACCACCCTCGTATACGGCATGACAGGATGTCTGATCAGAAAGAAGTTCTATTTTACGATCATGCTTTACTGCATACTCCAATAGATCTACGATATTACCGTGATAAGCTATAGAAGTAGGTTCTTTGCGAGCCATGGCTTCATCGGCAAGACGAAAAGCCTCTTCAATATCATCAGTCACTTCCTTAACCCATCCCTGAGAGCGACGGGTCTCAATTCGTGAAGCATCAACCTCAGCTATAATTGCAGCTGCACCGGCAATTTCTGCTGCTTTTGGTTGAGCACCGCTCATTCCTCCAAGGCCTGAGGATACGAATAAATGACCTCGAAGATCGCCATCGGCAGGGATACCCAGCTTCATTCGTCCGGCGTTAAGAAGAGTATTAAAAGTACCATGAACAATCCCCTGCGGACCAATATACATCCATCCTCCTGCTGTCATCTGTCCATAGTTTGCTACGCCGAGCTGCATGGCTTCATGCCAATCATGAGAATTGTCAAACAGGCCAACCATCATTGCATTCGTGATAATTACTCTGGGAGCATCTTTGCGAGAGGGGAATAGTCCGAGAGGATGACCGGATTCTACTACGAGAGTCTGCTCATCGGTCATCTCTTCAAGATATTTCTTGATGAGTCGATACTGGAGCCAGTTTTGACAAACTTGGCCCGTCTCTCCGTAAGTGACCAATTCGTAGGGATAAAGCGCAATATCAAAACAGAGGTTATTATCAATCATCACTTGAAAAGCCTTTCCGGCAAGGCACTTGCCCTTATACTCATCAATGGGTTTTGCCTTAAGGTCGCCTTCCGGCCGGAATCGATAGGCATAAATACGTCCTCTTGTGCGAAGCTCTTCAAGAAATTCGGGAGCAAGTTTTTCGTGAAGTTCCTCAGGAAGATAGCGTAGAGCATTCTTTAACGCAACCGCTGTCTTTTCAGGAGTCAGGGTGAAACCGCGGTCAGGAGCACGGCGTATTCCTTTCTGAAATTCAGGATACTCGGGCAGCTCTGCAGTGAGAGTGATTCTTTTCTGTTTTTCGGTGTTCATAATGTTATATGATTTGAAAGATTTATCAGTTCTAAAGGTTCATTCTATCTCTTATTAATCCTGCAAAGTTACGAATTTTTTTAATCAATACATAAGATTTTATTATGATTTTAATAACGTGAAACTCTACATGAGATGTAGAGAAAATTTGTTAATAACTTCTGCAAAATTTATTTGCAAAAAGTGAGATTAGTAACTAACTTTGCATACGGCTATATAGAGAAATCTAATCTCTCAATGCAGCCTAACATATAATATTAGCCAATACTCTCTACATCAGACCTATATGAAACGTTTTCTCCTGTTGCTCTCACTGGCCGGAGCTATTGCCCTGCACATGCTCACATATTCTAATAACAATGACGATGTGTCAATTGCAGCTCATGCCGCTACACGCACTTCGACCTCTTCTCTGACCTCACTATTCAAAGAATCACTTGGTAAATATGCCTTTGATTGCGGATTGCTTTCAAATAAGTTTTTTTCCACACGCCTGAAATCCCTCACCGGCGAGGATAATTTCAAGCTGATGTTTGAATCTAAATATGAACTTTCTCCTATTGAATATTCAAAGGGATTCTATCACTTCTGGGGAATGGTAAAGTATGAAGACTTTGAGTATGAGATAGCATACGATCCGGCAAACGATGCACTCAGTGTCTGTATAACTGACGAACTCGGCCCGCAATATATTTTTGAAAATTCAAAGTCAGACCACAACTTTTGGCATTGACTGAAGTTTTCTGAAAAATTCACCTTACTAATTAAATTCGTACTAATAAATTATAGTTTGCAACAAAGAAAAGAAATTATTTAAAATGTCGAATATCCCGCAATTTACTCATCTTCACGTTCACTCACAATACTCACTTCTTGACGGTATGTCTACAATCAAAGGACTTGTAGATAAAGCAATTGCTGATGGTCAGAAGGCAATTGCACTCACTGATCACGGTAATATGTTTGGAGTCAAGGAATTTATCAACTATGTATCAAAAGTTAACGCCTCCCTTGGTGATGAAGAAAAAATAATTCCTATTATTGGATGCGAAATGTACGTGGCCAAAGACCGCAAGGAGGAGAAGAAGAGAGAAAGTGGGAAAGATCGATTTCATCTTGTGGTGTTAGCTAAGAACGAAGTAGGGTATCATAATCTAATACGTCTGGTGAGTGAGGCATGGACAGAGGGATTCTATCACAAACCGCGCACTGACAGATATTCTCTTGAAAAGATGAAGGAGGGACTGATTGTATGCTCTGCGTGCCTTGGAGGTGAAGTACCACAATTGATTCTCGGAGGTGATCTAAAAGAGGCGGAAGAAAGGATATTGTGGTATAAACAGACATTTGGGGATGATTACTATATAGAGCTTCAACGACATCGCACTGACAAGCCCAACTCAAACCGAGAAATTTATTCAGAACAATGTATCGTTAATGAAAAACTAATTGAACTGGCTCGAAAACATGATATCAAGCTTGTTGCAACGAATGACGTACACTTTGTAGATGAGGACGACGCTGAGGCGCATGATCGTCTGATCTGCGTTAATATGCAAAAGAATTTCAACGACCCGGATCGCATGCATTATTCTAAGCAGGAATGGATGAAGACACGCGCGGAGATGGCTGAGATTTTTGCAGATATTCCTGAAGCTCTTGACAATACAATGGAGGTCGCCTCAAAGGTAAAGACTTACACTATAGATCATGGCCCTATCATGCCTAACTTTGAAATTCCGGAGTCATTTGGCTCAGAAGCAGAGTACAGAAGCAGAATTTCAGAACAGGAATTATTTGATGAGTTTACCCGGGATGAAAACGGCAATGTTGTACTTTCCGAAGAGGATGCGAAGAAGAAGATAGTCCGTCTCGGTGGTTATGATAAGCTCTACCGGATAAAATTTGAAGCCGATTATCTGCAATATCTCACGTACAAAGGGGCTGAGAAAAGATATGGTAATCCATTGAGTGAAGAAATTAATGAGCGCCTCCGTTTTGAGCTTCATACGATGAAGACTATGGGTTTCCCCGGTTACTTCCTTATTGTTCAGGACTTCATCGCAGCGGGCAGAGAAAAACTTGACGTAAGTGTAGGCCCCGGGCGAGGTTCCGCAGCAGGATCTGCAGTTGCATATTGTCTTGGAATCACACAGATAGATCCAATAAAGTATGATCTTCTTTTTGAACGCTTTCTGAATCCGGATCGAATCTCACTGCCTGATATTGATGTTGACTTTGACGATGTAGGGCGTGGTGCAGTACTTAAATATGTTACTGACAAATATGGAGCATCAAAAGTTGCTCATATCATTACTTACGGCTCAATGGCTACGAAGATGGCCATAAAGGATGTTGGAAGAGTAATGGGCATGTCTCCGGCTGAAACCACAAAACTTGTTAAACTGATACCTGAGCGCCTCCCTGATGTAGATGGTAAATCTCCAAAGGTAAATTTTGCCAATTGCGCAAAGTATGATAAGGATTTTGCCGAAGCTGTAAATAGTTCCGATCCTCTTACTAAAGATGTAATGAGATACGCAGGTCGTTTGGAAGGGACTCTGCGCAATACCGGCGTGCATGCCTGCGGTGTGATCATCTGCCGTGATGATGTTACGGACTGGGTGCCGGTAAGCACTGCGAAAGATGCGAACGGTGAAAATGTGATCACCACACAGTTTGAGGGTTCTGTGATTGAAGAGACAGGGTTGATAAAGATGGACTTTTTAGGACTCCGTACTTTGTCAATAATTCGTGCAGCACTTGAAAATATAAGAAGATCAAAAGGGGTAGAGGTTGATATTGATAATATTCCTCTTGATGATGCAGAGACCTTCAAACTATATTGTGAAGGCCGGACTACAGCCACATTCCAGTTTGAATCTCCGGGAATGCAGAATTCATTGCGTGAGCTACAACCGTCAAAGTTCGAGGATCTTATAGCAATGAATGCCTTATATCGACCCGGGCCGATGGCTTATATTCCGCAGTTTATCGCACGCAAGCATGGAGATGAACCCATTGAGTACGATATTCCGGTTATGGAAAAATATCTTGCGGAAACTTATGGTATCACTGTATATCAAGAGCAAGTGATGCTTTTGAGCCGACTTCTTGCTGACTTTACTCGTGGCGAAAGCGACGTTTTACGCAAGGCGATGGGGAAGAAGCAGATAGACAAGATGGCTAAGCTGAAGGTGAAGTTTCTCAATGGAGGGCAATCAAACGGATATAAAGCGGATACTCTTGAAAAAATATGGGCAGACTGGGAGAAGTTTGCTTCTTACGCATTTAATAAGAGCCATGCTACTTGCTATAGCTGGGTCGCCTATCAGACTGCATATCTTAAAGCTAATTATCCGGCTGAATATATGGCAGGAGTGATGTCATGTAATGTCAATTCTGCTGACAAACTTGAAAAATTCATGGATGAATGTAAATCTATGGGTATAAAGGTTAAAGGACCGGATATAAATGAATCCTATGAAAATTTCGGTGTTACTGAAAAAGGAGAGATCCGCTTTGGTCTTGCGGCCATAAAGGGGGTGGGTGGCGGTTGCGTTACCGCTATCATAGAGGAACGCGACTCCAACGGGCCATTTAAAGATATTTTCGATTTTGTAGAAAGAGTCAATATAAGTGCCTGCGGAAGATCTCCTATAGAGTCCCTTGCTATGGCAGGTGCGTTTGACTGTTTTGATGACTTCAAGAGGGAAGTTGTATTTGCTGAGGTAAACGACACAACCTTCTCCGATGTACTGGTGAAATATGGACAAAAATTTCAGGCTGATAAGAACAGTCTCCAAGCAAGTCTTTTCGGAGATTTTGTAGATATCGCTACTGCACGACCACCTTATCCTAAGTTCGAACCATGGTCACAATTAAAACTGCTGGAGGAGGAAAAGAGAATGGTAACGATGTATCTTTCAGCGCATCCGTTGGATCCCTATTATATGGAAATAAAATATGGCTGCAACACCGAGTGTAAAGCCTTAAAAGACATTTCAACAGCTGATGAAAAACTTTCAGTTGGCGGCCTTGTAGTAGATTTTCAGACGCGCCTAACGCAGCGCGGCACGCCATACGGAGTGTTACTTCTTGAGGATTACTCGGGAAGATATGAATTTCGTCTTTTCGGGAAAACATATACCTCGTTCAGTCAATTCGGAATCCCCGGCACGGCTATATACATAACCGGAACTACGGCAGAAAACAAAGGTCGTCCCGGTCAATTCGAATTAAAAATTGAAGATATTAGATACCTTACGGATATGAAAGGAAAGGTGGCAAATAATATCACAATAGAGATCGATTCATCATTTTCAGATCCTTCGTTGTCACATGCTTTGGATACCATATCGAAAACTTCTGAAGATGAGCACGGCGGAACTGTGAACTTAAAGATAAATACATCAATGGGCAGACCACTTCTGCTCAAGAGTAGAAAGCATTATCCTATCAATAGGCATCTTGTAGAGATGCTAACTGAATATAATCTTCCCTTCCATATTCATTGAATCATAAAAAATATAGAAATAAGACATTTTTTGATTGGATGATTTTGATATCTCATAAAATTCAGTTACCTTTGAACCGAAAATTTAAACTTAAAATATAACAACAAAAGTATGGCACTTCAATTCACTGACCAGACTGCACAGGAAGCCATTGCTTCCGGCAAGCCTGTAGTAATAGACTTTTGGGCCACTTGGTGCGGTCCTTGCATCAAACTCGGTCCTGTAGTAGAAGAACTTGCAGAGAAATACGACGGACAAGCTATAATTGGCAAACTCAATATTGACGAAAATGATGAAATAGCATCAGCTAATCGCGTTCGCAATATTCCTACTGTGCTTTTCTTCAAAGATGGCGAACTTAAGGACAGAAGCGTTGGCCTCGTAAAGCTCGCCGATCTAGAAAGCAAACTTACAGCTTTGCTGTAATAAGAATTAGGCGTCGTATCACGAGACTCAAGCTGTAGCGAGTCTTAGATAATTTCGCATCTTGTAATGTAGCTTGACGATACGCGCCAAATCAAGATAGATTAAGAATAATGTAGGAGATAAACAATTTAATCAATTGTTTATCTCCTACTAAATTTTTAAATAAACAGTCTATAAAATCTGCAGACTCAAATATTCAAATCAAGAACGGATTACTCCTTTTTTCAGCACCAATTGTTGTAGTAGGTCCATGGCCCGGATATACAATGGTAGAATCGGGAAGTGGCAGTAGTTTCCTTTTAATGCCATCTATTAGTTGTTGAAAATTTCCACCCGGAAGATCTGCACGTCCTACACTGCCTGAAAATAGGACATCACCGGTGATTACAAAGTTATCTTTTTCATCATACAGAACCATGGAACCGGGGGAATGACCCGGTATATGCATTGCTCTAAGTTCGCTACTACCAATACGTATTATATCCCCGTCGTTGATATTCTCAGTAATTTCCACACCGCCGGGTTTAGTGCTAAGCCCGAACATATCAGCTTGATCCGAAACGCGTGCAAGCAGGAAGTCATCACCTTTGGAGGCGGTTAGTTTTACATTATATCTATCAACTATATAGGAGTCAGAAAAAACATGATCTATATGTAGATGAGTGTTAATTAGATGCGTCACTTCAAGATTGTTGGCAGAAATAAAACTATCAATCTGTCTGCGTTCAGAATCATTCACCATACCGGGATCAATTATAGCACATTTACGACTTTCTTCATCCCATATAATGTATGTATTGACTCCAAACAGCTGCATTTGAAATTGTTTAACGTTCATAGCTTATTGGGTACTCTTTTTTAAGTTATTTAATAATAGGTGTGTACACCACCTCTTTAGTCTTAAAATATGGCTCATCATACATAGTAGAAATCGGCACAGTCTCAGTAGCAATCACTTTATTCAATTCTGAGTGTAAGTCGCCACCTTTAAGAGAAATAAGTCCGTTAGGATAGCCATTGCGTTGATTGGGTGAGATATTCTTGCGTAGTAACTTAACCATATCACCCTGAGGCATTACAGCACGAGAAACAACAAAGTCAAAAAGATCATGACATTCACCAATATCACCATGCTGGAACGTAACATTTTTCAATCCTGCATTAAGGGCAACATCTTCAGCAACTCGTATTTTTTTTCCTATCCGGTCAATAAGATGAAAATGTACATTTGGAAATAAGGCCGCCAGAGGTATTCCGGGGAAACCACCTCCACACCCAAAATCAAGTACTTCACTGCCGGGGGTGAAATTGATAAACTTTGCTATGGCAAGAGAATGGAGAATATGATTAATCTCCAGATTACCAATGTCCTTGCGTGAAATAACATTTATTTTTTCATTCCATTCAGGATACAGCTTAAGCATCGTTGAGAACTGTAGTCGCTGTTCTGCCGATAGTCGAGGAAAATATTTTAAGATAACGTCCATTTAATTAAATGTCAAAAATAGGGAAGTAGCCTTTTCGAAGAAACGATACAAAGCAAATGATATTTCACAAAGATAATGAAAAAATTTAAATATTCACTTTGCATTAACTGATAGATTAAAAAAATGGAATAATGAAAATATGATTTTGTTACTTGAGGGAAAATGATTAACTTCGCATTCCAAATCAAATGCTTTAAATTGATTGAAGCATTATTCAGACACATTACAAATATGGAAATACAAGGAAAAATTATTGCATCGCTTCCTGAGGTAGGTGGTACTTCAAAAGCCGGCAATACATGGAAGAAAAAAGAATACGTGCTTGAGACGCATGACAATTTTCCTAAAAAAGTCTGCTTCAATTTCTTTGGTGACAGAGTTGACCAATTCCCACTTAACATCGGTGATGAAGTAACCGTAAGCTTTGACATTGAGAGCCGTGAATACCAAGGTCGTTGGTATACTGACATTCGCGCATGGAAAGCTGAAAAGGCCACATCTGCATCCACAAATGAAATGGCTATGCCTTCAGCTCCGACAGTTGATGATCCTTTTGGTCTCAGTGAAGAAAAGAGCGACGATCTACCTTTCTGATTTTATTTGGCTGTAAAATTTAGCTCACAAGTAATAATGTAATCATTAGAGTTGAGGCTTAAAGCCTTGACTCTAGTTTACGTGCGTATTTTTAGGACATTGTATTTAGTAAGAATACTAATTTAATTAAATGACAGTAAATAAATCTATAAACAATGATCTATTACAGGTTATTGTAGAAGGTATGCAAGATATTAAAGCTCGCGATATTACTATTATAGATATGACAGCGATTGAGTCTGCAGGCACATCTCATTTTGTACTATGCAGTGGAACCAGCACATCTCATGTGGCTTCAATAGCAGATAAGATGCAGGAATTCGTAAGAAAGACATTAAATAGAAAGGCTATCAATATTGATGGTGAACGAAATTGTGAATGGATAATAGTGGACTATGGTGATGCAATGGTACATATTTTCCTTCCGGATGTCCGCGAGAGATATGCGCTTGAACAATTATGGAGCGATGGTGTTATTAAAGAGATACCGAACCTCTATTGAGGTCCGGAAGAAAAGAATGTAGTGTAATATCTATTATCTATATTTTTTACAATTAACCTTATTATTACGAAATATTCCACTTATAATTAGCATATTATGCCAATTAAACCAAAGAACAACAGAAGCAAGCGTCCATTATTGAATATGTATTGGATGTATGCTTTGATAGCACTGTGTCTAATAGCACTTTATTATTTCCAGGACGGTTCGCATACCAAAAATGTTGATTGGACTGAATTTGAAAAAGCTGCAGTTAGCGGAGAAATTAATAAAATTACCGTTTTCTCAGAAAAAGGTCAGGCGGAAGGATTTCTAACTACAGCGGGAGCTAAGAAAATGAAATTTGATGATACTGCCATAGCCTCCGAAGGAGAGAAAAAAATTGTTGCCAATATTCCTTCAACTGATAAGATTCAAGATAAAATTGATGCCTGGAATGCAGAACTTACTTCTAAAGGGAAAAAGGAAATTACCGTAACTTATGAAAAAGGATCGGACCTGATGAAGCTCTTTTGGTATTTTGGTCCGGTTATTCTGATGGTTTTACTCTTTGTTTTCCTTTCCCGTCGCATGAGTGGGATGGGAGGAAGTGGAGGAATTTTCAATGTTGGAAAATCAAGCGCTAAAGTCTTTGACAAAAATACGGGTAGCAATGTCACCTTTAAGGATGTAGCAGGTCTTGCTGAGGCTAAGGTTGAAATTGAGGAGATTGTGGAATTTCTTAAAAATCCACAGAGATACACAGATCTGGGAGCAAAAATTCCCAAAGGTGCTTTGCTCGTAGGGCCTCCCGGAACAGGTAAGACACTTCTTGCTAAAGCAGTTGCAGGAGAAGCTAACGTGCCTTTTATATCAATGTCGGGTTCTGACTTTGTGGAAATGTTTGTAGGTGTTGGTGCGGCGCGTGTGCGCGATCTGTTTAAGCAAGCTAAGGAAAAAGCTCCCTGTATTGTTTTCATTGATGAGATAGATGCCGTTGGACGAGCTCGTGGAAAAAATCCAAGTATGGGATCAAATGACGAGCGGGAAAACACTCTAAACCAAATGCTTACCGAAATGGACGGATTTGGTACAAACAATGGTGTAATCATACTTGCAGCGACAAACCGAGCTGATATGCTTGATAAGGCACTACTTCGCCCGGGACGTTTCGATAGACAAATTTATGTAGATCTTCCGGAATTGACAGACCGAATGGAGATTTTCAATGTGCATCTACGCAATATCAAAGTGAATGCTTCTATTGATGTGGAACAACTTGCGCGTCAAACAGGTGGGTTCTCCGGAGCTGATATTGCTAATGTATGTAACGAGGCCGCGCTTATTGCAGCACGTCACAATAAAAAGCAGGTAGAATGGGATGATTTCATGGCTGCTATTGACAGGGTTGTCGGTGGTCTTGAAAAGAAATCACGAATCATAACCGATGAAGAAAAGAGAGCAATTGCTACACATGAAGCCGGACACGCTACTATTACTTGGCTTTTGGAATATGGGAATCCCCTTGTTAAGGTTACGATTGTGCCTCGCGGGCGCGCTTTAGGTGCGGCTTGGTATGCTCCCGAAGCTCGACAAATAATTCCTGCACAGGCTCTACTTGATACTATGTGCGGACTTCTTGGAGGTCGCGCTGCAGAGTCTGTATTTATTGGTGAAGTTGGTACCGGGGCAAGTGATGATCTTGAAAAATGTACTAAGATTGCGCGATCATACGTGATGATGTATGGTATGAGTGACAAACTTCCCAATATCAACTACAATGATTCTTCAGGTCAGGAGTATGGATTTAATAAACCATACGGTGAGAAGACTGCAGATATCATTGATGGTGAAATTAAGCGCATTATTAATGAGCAGTTTGAACGAGCTAAGGATATATTGCGAGAGTATGCTTCACAACATAATAAACTCCGCGATATGCTAATTGAACGAGAGGTGATTTTCCATGATGATGTAGAAGCTGTGCTAGGAAAGCGTAAGTGGAAATCGCGCACAGATGAAATTCTCGAAATCAATAAGAAAGCGGATAATAAGAAACTTGCCGGTCACGATAATAATAAATATTCTAAAGACTTTACTGATTATCATGACCTTTCCGGAACTACTGATGATTCAGAATCAAACAACGACAATTCGGAAAAAGATTCTAAGAACGATGAAGATGCAGGTACTCCGCCTCCATTTAAGGGCAAATCCTGACATAATTAATTTTAAATACATACTGATTTCTGCGATACCTGAGTTATCTCGGTATCGCAGATTGTTTATTATACCCTCGTCTTTTACTGTTGAGATGGGTAAATGATGTTACATTGTTCTAAAACGCGTTTTTTAGTGTGATATTCGTCTTATTTTCCTGATTTATTAGTGATATTTGAGATAAATTTGCTAAATTTGCAAATGCACTAAGATTTTTGAGGTAAATCAAAAATTGAAGTTATAATCTTTTTCAAAATAGTATATAACCGAAAAATCAATACAAACTCAATAGTTATGAAATTAAATGATTTTATTCGTTTCACTGCAACTTTCGGCATAGGAGCCCTCCTGCTTTGCGGTTGCGGCGGCAAGGAGCAGCAAGCTCAGCAAGAGCAAGTGCAAGAATTGGCCGTAATTACAGTGGGTGAGGACAATGCAACACTTAACACAGGCTATCCATGCACACTTCATGGGCAGAATGATGTAGAAATTCGGCCGCAAATACAAGGTTTTCTTACTAAGGTTTATGTGCAAGAAGGTCAGCGCGTAACAGCCGGACAGTTACTTTTCTCAATTGATCAAGTCACACTTCAGGCAGCAGTTGAAGCTGCAAGAGGACAAGTAGCACAGGCAGAGGCTTCCGTTGGAGTGGCTCAGGCGAATGTGAATACTGCCCTAACTAAAGCCAATAACGATAAGATTCTGCTTGATAAAAACATTATATCAGCACCTGCATACCAAGTCTCAGCTGATGCACTCAATGCAGCAAGAGCTCAGCTGGCTGCTGCCCGTGCCGCTCTGACTTCTGCAAATGCAAATTTAGTTTCTGCCGAAAAGAATCTTACATATTCTTCTGTTAAAGCACCGGTAAGCGGAATAGTTGGCAATATTGACTTTAAGGAAGGAGCACTGGTATCTCCATCATCGCTTCTTACTGTAATATCAAGCAATAGTGAAATTGAAGCATACTTCTCAATGAACGAGAAAGAAATACTTAATCTCACAAACAATGGTCGGCGATCGCTGCAAGCAGCTCTTGATTCACTTCCGGCAGTTACTCTTGTACTCCCCAATGGAGAAAACTACGATCATAAGGGTCGCATAATATCAGTGTCCGGAGTTCTTGACACCGGTACAGGCTCGGCTACTGTAAAGGCAGCATTTCCCAATCCCACAGGTATGCTGAGAGCCGGTGGAACAGGACAGATACTTATACCAGACGTGGTGACTAACACCATAATGGTACCACAGAAAGCTACTTACGAGATGCAGGATATGAAGTTTGTTTATGTTATGAGTAAGGATGGTACTGTTCACTCTACACCCATTACAATTGGCGACCTTAATGACGGTCAAAATTATATCGTTACCTCCGGTCTGAAATCAGGCGACATCATAGTGGCCGAAGGAGTAGGAGTATCAGTGAAAGATGGCATGAAGATCAAGCCCAAAGGTGCAGTCGCCAAATAATACCGAAAAAACAAGTATAACTCAGGTTAAAAAATGAAATTAGATACATTTATTAACAGGCCTGTATTATCAACGGTAATATCAATATTTATCGTCATTTTCGGTATACTTGGCCTAATTTCACTCCCGATAGAGCAGTATCCTGATATAGCTCCACCCACAATCCGTGTGTCGACCACTTATACAGGTGCCAACGCACAGTCCGTACTCAACTCTGTAATCGCTCCTCTGGAAGAGCAGATCAACGGAGCAGAAAATATGGACTATATGTACTCAACTGCTTCAAACTCAGGGTCGGCTGAAATTACTGTCTACTTCAAGCAAGGAACAGATCCGGATATGGCCTCGGTCGATGTACAAAACCGTGTGGCAAAAGCATCCTCATTCCTTCCTTCTGAAGTGAATCAGGTAGGTGTGATCACGCAGAAACGTCAGACCTCAATGCTCATGGTACTAACACTATACGCAGACCATGACCAGTACTCTCAGGAATTTATTGAGAACTACATGGCTATAAATATCGCACCTCAGATTAAGCGTATATCAGGTGTGGGCGATGCTATGGTGATGGGAGCTGATTATTCTATGCGTATTTGGCTCAAGCCCGACAAGATGAGCCAATATGGGCTTATTCCTACGGATATCTCCGCAGCTCTTGCAGAACAAAATATTGAGGCTGCTCCCGGTCAGTTTGGTGAGCAGGGTAAGCAGAGTTTCCAGTATGTAATGAAGACTAAAGGTCGCCTTCAGGACGCAAAGGAATTTGAAGATATCATAATTCGTGCCACTGATGATGGCCAGCTGTTGCGACTTGGAGAGGTGGCTGATGTTGAACTCGGAAGGCTTTCCTATGGATTTGCTAATAAAAATAATGGACACGTAGCCACTTCATGTATCATCTTCCAGCAAGCAGGTTCTAATGCTACCGCTGTAATTGAATCTATCGAAAAGGAGATGAAGACTTTCCAGAAAGAAGCTCCTAAGGGCTTAATTCTCGGACAGTCAATGAATATCAATGACTTTCTATTTGCCTCAATACACGAGGTTGTTAAAACGCTTATAGAGGCTTTTGTGCTCGTGTTTCTTGTGGTATTTATCTTTCTTCAGGATTTCAGAAGCACACTTATACCTATCATTGCCATACCGGTTGCTTTGATTGGTACATTCTTCCTCCTCTACATTTTCGGATTTTCCATCAACCTTCTAACTTTGTCAGCACTTGTGCTTGCAATTGCAATTGTGGTGGATGACGCGATAGTGGTGGTCGAGGCGGTGCACGCCAAGCTTGATCAAGGATACAAATCTGCACGTCGTGCATCAATTGATGCAATGAATGAAATAGGCAGTGCACTCGTATCAATTACCCTCGTTATGATGCTCGTATTTATTCCGGTATCATTTATGGGTGGTACTTCGGGAGTATTCTATCGCCAGTTTGGTCTAACAATGGCAATGGCTATTGGTCTATCTGCAATCAACGCTCTTACTCTTTCCCCCGCACTTTGTGCTCTTTTCCTTAAGCCACATAAGAAAAAGGAAGCTGAGGAAATGGCCGAATCCGAGGGCCTTGATTCTGAGACACTCAGAGAAGCTGAGAACGAAGAGAAGAAGATTCCTTTCAGAAAAAGATTCTTTTATTGGTTTAACGTATTTTTTGATGCACTTCTTGGAAAGTATCGCAAAGCAACACAGTTTTTCATCAGATTCAAACTGGTGAGCATCATTATTGTCATAGCATCAATAGGAGTACTATCATTTCTCATGATTACTACACCGACGGGACTTGTTCCCGATGAGGATACAGGTACAATCATGGGTGTAGTATCAATGCCTCCGGGTACCGCTCAAGAGCGCACTCAGGCTGTTATGGACAAAGTAGACAGCATTGCGGGCACAATTCCTGCTATTAAGGTGCGTACGGCCATAACCGGCTACAGCTTTGTGGGCGGTCAGGGAAATACATACGGATCTTTTATAATCAAGCTGCAGCCATGGGATGATCGAAACAAGAAAACTGAGAGTGCAGATGCAGTTATTGGTCAGCTCTTTGTGAAGTGTGGAGCTGAAATCAAGGATGCTAATGTAATGTTCTTTAAGCCGCCTATGATTACCGGTTATTCAGCTACTTCAGGCTTTGAAGTTAAGCTACAGGACAAAACCGGCGGCAACCTTGATAATTTCTTTGCTGTATATCAAAAATTTATTGCAGCACTCAATCAGTGCCCTGAAATTCAGATGGCGTATTCTACATTTAATCCTACTTTCCCACAATATCTTGTAGATATTGATGTAGCTAAAGTGAAACAGGCCGGACTAACTCAAAGTGCCGTACTTCAAGCACTACAGGGTTACTATGGAGGTATGTACATCTCTAACTTCAACAAATTTGGAAAGCTTTATCGAGTTATGATGCAAGCAACACCGGAAGCGAGAGTGTCACCTGAGACTTTGAAACGCGTGATGGTTAGAAACGGCAATGAAATGGCACCTATCGATAACTTTGTGAAACTCACAAGAGTATACGGGCCGGATATCATTAATCGCTTCAATATGTATACTTCTATTGCAGTG
>CAYNNV010000033.1:0-15553 GCA_964398625.1 uncultured Sangeribacter sp.
CCATTCATGATGCGCAGCAGCATCAGTTGCAAATCCGGTAAAACTTACCACAGCAGGAGCTGAGCCTCCAAGTCCGCTATCATCATTAGGATAAGGAATGGTATTTGAAGCCTCCGATTCATCCTTATTGATTCTTTCCGCTAAGCCCATACAATCTACTGCAATTGGGTCAAACATCCGGGAATACACATTTTTCCCTTTTCCCCATTCTTTCAGGAATATATCGGTTCGCATGATAAATTGCGTCCTGCAATATGGCGGCGGAGAAATGCGTATCGGCCCCGTAACTTCACTTAAAGTCGTAGAGACTTCTACATTCACAAAATCCGAAGCATCTTCACTCCATTCCTGGGTCTGATATTCCAAAGTAATCTCCCTATTTATCGTCATTCTGCGTCCGTCAACACTGAAGTATTCAATAGCGGCAGCTTGACCGACAGGATCTAAAATCGTAGCATCACAATCACTGTCTACTGATGGGTTAAGGGCAGTAACATCCATAGGAAAAGCAGAATAATTTACAATCCAAAAGTAATATGTTTTCCCTCCTGCTGTAACTATGTAGCCCATATTGGATTCAGGATTTTGCAGCTTACTTCTCCCCCGGCCATCCCATGTAGCCGCTACAGATTCGGCATAACCTCCTCCCATTCGGCCAAAACGCTGCCACTGTGGAGCATCCCTTAGCTGAGAATCATCAAAGATAATTTCGAGGTTCTCCGCAGATTCTATAACATATAGTTTATCAAGCCCTGATCCTTTATCAGGAGTAACACTTATTGCCTTAGAACTTCCGCCCGCAACCGTAAGTGTATACGCATGACTTAGTGCCGTTGTGAAAACAAAAGATGCTAATACAACAAATTTGAAAATATTGAGATTGAATTTCATAATTTTATCAGCATGATATATATTGATAATCCACCTTCATAATTTAACGCTTATTTTATCTTATTATTGCCTTACTTATTAAGTGATTTTTTATTAACTTTGTAACTTGTAACGAATTGGTAAAATATGAAAAAATCAATCTTGATATGTGCCTGTGCATTAAGCACATTATCCATGTTCGGATGGGGACAGAAAGGTCACGATACAACTGCAGCAATTGCAGAAGCTCATCTCACGCCGGCCACTCGCGCAACTTTGGATTCTCTACTGGACGGACGCTCAATTATATATTGGGCAAATTGGATGGACAATGCCAGTCACACACCTACTTATAATTACTCAAAAACATGGCATTATAAAAATGTTGATGCTGATCAGACATACGAGTCAATGCCAAAACTTCAGTCAGGTGACATTGTATCCGCTCTCCAGCGCGAGCAGAGTATAATACTTGACCCATTTGCGCCACAGGAAGAAAAGATACTTGCCATAAAAATGATAGTTCATTTGCTGGGCGATATGCACCAGCCAATGCATCTTGGCCATGCTACTGACTTGGGAGGCAACAAAACCATGGTGAAGTATTTTGATACAAAGACAAATCTTCATTCCGTATGGGACAGCCGATTGCCTGAAGCTGCTCATAAATGGAGTTATACGGAATGGCGTGACCAGCTTGATAGAGTTTCTGATGAAAAGGTCGCTGAAATACAGAAAGGTGATGCTGATGATTGGGCAAAAGAAACTTATGAAATTTGTAAGAAAGTTTACGCAGCCACTCCACAGGGCACTACCATATCTTACAACTACATATCTGAGTGGACACCGGTAATTGAGGAGCAATTCCTCAAAGGAGGACTCAGGCTGGCTGATGTATTAAACGCCCTTTTTGACTCTGAATATAAGCAAAACAATACTTTGGTGATAAGATGAAGCTTAACCTCCCGCCCTTCTCATGCCGGGTGCGCAATACCGGTGATGCGGAAGAAATATTTGATCCTATCAGGCGCAAATGGGTGCATCTCACTCCGGAGGAAAGAGTGCGCCAACAGTTTGTGGCGTGGCTTATATCAGGATTGCATTATCCAACCGGCCTGATTGCTAATGAAGTTGGGATAAGCTTGAATTCTACACGGCGACGTTGCGATACTATTATATATCGTCGTGATGGTCGTCCACTTATGATTGTGGAATATAAAGCTCCGGAAGTTATGGTTACTCAGGATGTATTTGATCAAATCGTTCGTTACAATATGGTACTGCACGCTGATTACCTGGTAGTAACAAACGGCTTAAATCACTATTGTTGCAAAATTGATTATAAAACAGGCAATTTTCAGTTTCTCCCTCAGATTCCCGAGTATAACAGTATAGCTACCGATTTTTCGGTTAATTGAATACTTGAAATGACTATACAAAGCAACGACATATTAAGCAGTCTCAGTACACAACAGAAAATGGCCGTAGAGTATGCTTCAGGCCCTCAACTTGTCATAGCAAGTGCCGGCTCGGGCAAAACTCGTGTACTGACTGCAAAGATAGTATATCTTATAAATGCCGGTTATCAGCCCGGTCGCCTATTGGCATTGACTTTTACTAATAAAGCGGCCAACGAAATGAAGTCCAGAATAGCTGATGCAGCCGGTCTTGCTAATGCATCAAGAATCTGGGCCGGAACATTTCACTCCATTTTCCTCAGAATATTGCGAAATCATGCAGATAGAATCGGTTTTCCGCACGATTTTACTATATATGATGCTTCTGATTCAAAGGCTCTTGTCAAGCAGATAATTAAAGACCTTAACATAGACGATAAAGAATTTAAGGCTTCAAGCGTACTTTCAACTATATCCATAGCAAAAAATGCTTTGGTTACACCCGACAGATATTTTGAATTCATCGGAACTAATTCAGCGAGAGAAATAGTCATAAGAAGAATTTACCGGGAATATGTGAGGCGATGCAAAGCGGCCAACGCTATGGATTTCGATGATATTCTTTTCTTTACAAATATCCTCCTGAGAGATAACTCGGATATTGCTGACTATTATGAACAATACTTCCAATATGTGCTTGTAGATGAGTATCAAGATACGAACTTTGCGCAGCATCTTATCATCACTAGACTGACAAAAAACAAGGGAAACCTGTGTGTTGTAGGCGATGATGCGCAGAGTATATATTCTTTCCGCGGCGCTAATATCGGAAATATCCTTACGCTCAAAAAGCGCTATCCGAATCTTGAGATTTTCAAATTGGAAAGAAACTATCGGTCAACAAAAAACATTGTAGGCGCGGCGGAAAGTCTGATAAAAAAGAACATCAATCAGTATAAAAAAGACGTTTTCAGCGAGAATGAAGCCGGTTCTCCTGTTATGATTGAAGCATACTCGGACGACCGCTATGAAGCCGACGCCGTAGCTCAGAACATCAAGCAGGCGAAATTTACAAATAGGGATACATATTCTGATTATGCAATACTGTACCGTACTAATGCTCAATCAAGACTATTTGAGGAAGCTTTACGTAAGATTGCTATTCCATATCGAATTTATGGAGGATTAGCATTTTATCAGCGTAAGGAGGTTAAAGATGCAATCTGCTATTTTCGAGTAGCCGTAAATCCCGATGATGATGAAGCACTAAGACGAATCATCAATTATCCTACTCGTGGTATCGGCGAAACCACACTGAAAAAGCTACGCTCTATTGCCATGGAGAAAGGGATAAGCCTATGGAGAGTAATATCTCAAATTGATGACTCTGATAAGCAATTTAATGCAGGCACAAAGGGTAAATTACGCAATTTCCACGAATTAGTTAGTCACTTCGTCAAACTTGCAAAAAAACTCAATGCCTATGAACTTGGTATAGAAATAATAAATTCCACAGGTATACTTTCTTCGTTTATGAGTGATAAAACTCCGGAGATGATAAGTAAGAAGGAAAATATTGAGGAATTGCTTCGTTCGCTTGACGACTTTGTAAAAACACGGCTACAGAATGTAGAAGATGAACCGGATATGTCGGAAGCACTAAGCCAGATAAGCCTGGCTACTGACGCTGATGAAGAAGATGATGCCAACACTCCCAAAGTTATGCTTATGACGGCTCACGCAGCGAAAGGGCTTGAGTTTAAGCATGTATATATAACCGGAGTGGAGGATGAGTATTTCCCGGCGGCAAAAAGTGCCATGTCTGAGTCAGGCATTGAAGAAGAACGGCGTCTTCTATATGTTGCTATAACTCGTGCCCAAAAAGATTGTGTAATGTCATATAGCATATCTCTCTATCGCAACGGACTGTCAAGTTCTGCCAATCCGTCAAGATTCATTAATGATATTGATGAGAAATATGTAAAATATGGACGAAGGGCCTCTATGTCTTTGATAAATTCTTCACGGGGACAACATAATTCGTATCAGACGGATTATTACGGTGTTAGTAATCGATTCACTTCTCCCAACTCATTTACTAATCCTGCACCGAAGCTCAAAAAATTTGTGCGAAGGAAAAGTGAAGCCAATATCTTGAAGAGTGTAGAGTCAACCTCAGGATTACTAAAAGAAGGTACAAGAATACGCCACGGCATTTTCGGAGACGGCACTGTTGAGACTATTGAAGAATCAGAATCCACCATTATTATTAAGGTAAAATTTGATAAAGCCGGTGAAAAAAGACTGATGTTGAAATTTGCAAAATTTGAAATCATATAGTAATGGAACTTAACGATATAAAACAACTTGACACTCCATATTACATCATAAAGGAGGATGATTTACGCCGAAATCTGAAGTTAATCACGGATGTTGCAGTACGTGCTGAAGTGAAGATTATTATGGCTCTTAAAGCCAATGCTCTATGGAAAACTTTTGGCATTATATCTGACTATAACAGAGATTCAACGGCTAGTTCTATTGATGAAATGCATCTTGCTAATGACTATCTTGGAGGTAATGTTCATGCTTATTGTCCGGTATATACGTCAAAAACTATATTGAAGTTTATGACAGGTTGCACACATATCACTTTCAATTCCCTACCCCAATTCATGCAGTTTCAGCCATTACTTCAGAAAGATGTGGAAATCACCGGTCATTCTGTAAGTGGAGGATTAAGAATCAACCCGGAGTGTTCGGTGATAGAAACCGATATATATAATCCATGTCTTCCGGGTTCACGCTTTGGTGTTGATGCAGCTACTCTTAATAAACTATTGCCTGATGGAGAACTGCCGGAACGCCTTGATGGATTTCATTTTCATGCACTTTGTGAATCTACAAGTTATGATTTGGAAAAAGTACTTGAAGCAGTAGAAATGCAGTTCGGCAATTGGCTTCCTCAACTGAAATGGCTTAACATGGGTGGCGGCCATCTCATGACTAAGGAGGGTTATGACCGGCAACATCTCATTGAAACTTTAAAGAAATTTAAGAATCGTCATCCTAATCTACACATCATAATGGAGCCGGGTAGCGCATTTACTTGGCAGACAGGAGATCTGGTTGCCTCAGTCTTAGATGTAGTTGAAAACAATGGTATAAAGACAGCTATTCTTGATACATCCTTTGCCTGCCACATGCCGGATACACTCGAAATGCCTTATAAGCCGATTGTAGCTGAAGCATTGCCCGAAGATGAGATAAGTGAATACAAGTATCGATTAGGTGGAAATACCTGCCTTAGCGGAGATTTTAAGGGCGATTGGTATTTTGAAAAACCTCTTAAAGTTGGTGACCGGCTCACTTTTAAAGATATGAATCACTATACTACTGTGAAAACTCACTGCTTTAATGGAGTGCGACATCCTGCCATATATCTTGAAAAGTCAGACGGAAAGATTCAATTATTAAGGAAATTCGCATATCCTGATTACCGTGATAGAATGGATTGACATAATTCTTTACCAAATAAAACTATAAACGCGGAGCCCGGTGAAATCCCGAGCTCCGTTTTAATTTGAGAATTAAGATACTTGATTTAACAATCTTATTTCTTAATTCCGTCACGCTTAAGTAGAGCATCTACCGATGGCTGCTTGCCGCGGAATTCAAGATAAAGATCCATGGCGTCAACAGTACCGCCTGAGCGAAGCATCTTTCGGAACTTATCAGCAGTCTTCTTATTGAAGATACCATTTTCCTGAAATGCTGCAAATGCATCGGCATCAAGCAATTCAGCCCATTTATAGCCATAATATCCTGCTGCATAGCCTCCTCCGAATATGTGTCCAAAAGCGGGAGAAATGTAGCAACCGTCTACTGCATCAAACAATTTGACAGGCTTTAGTGCATTATCTTCAAATTCTGCTATTGAAGCAGAGGCACGAATTGGCTCCTCTATGGTATGATAGGCCATATCAAGGTATCCGAAATTGAGTTGACGAAGACAAGCATACGCTGCACCGAACCGAGAGGATTCAATGAAATTATTGAGCAGACTGGCCGGAATCTTTTTGCCTGTCTTATAGTGCTTGGCAAATGTATCAAGCCATTTCTTTTCCGTGAGATAATTTTCATTAAACTGAGAGAAAAGTTCTACAAAGTCATGAGCTACATTAGTACCGCTGGTCTCAGCATATTTCGTATCAGCCGAAAGACCGTGGAGAGAATGTCCGAACTCATGGAGAAATGTCTCAACTTCGTATGGATTAAGAAGTACAGGTTCATTGCCGGTTGGCTTAGTGAAGTTGCATACAATTGACACAAGTGGATAAACCTTCTCTCCTGCTTCATTATATGATTCTTCACGGAAATTTGTCATCCATGCGCCGGGATATTTTCCGGGGCGATAGAAGAAATCCGTATAAAATACACCGAGGAACTTCCCATCCGCATCAGTCACGTCGTAAGCCGTAACATCAGGATGATACACCGGTATATCTTTATTTTCGGTAAAATTATATCCATATAATTTGGTAGCTAGACCGAACACACCTTTTACAGTATTATTAAGTTCGAAATAAGGCTTAAGGTCTTCGTCATTAAAATTATACTTATCTGATTTTAACTTATCTGCCCAATATGAATAATCCCATGCCATCAACTTGAAATCATCACCTTCCGATTTGCGAGCATAATCTTCTATCTCTTTCAATTCCTTTTGCATAGCCGGAGTATAGGCCTGATTGAGATCATTGAGGAAAGAGTTTACAGTTTCTACATTTTTAGCCATTTTATCCTCAAGCTCATATTCAGCAAAGTTTTTCTTTCCAAAAAGATTTGCAATTTCCATTCTTACATTTGCAATATCCTTGAGAACCTGCATATTATCAAATTCTCCGCCTACATTCCTGGAATTGTAAAGCTTGTGCATTCTTTCTCTTACATCCCTGTTTTTAGCATATTTCATAACGGGACTATAACTGGGGAAGAATACTGTGAATAGATACAGTGACCCATCATCATTTTTCCCTTCTTCCATAAGAACTTCAGCTGCTTCAGCACGGGCGGCAGCTAACACGGATTCAGGAATTCCTTCAGTCTCTTCAAGAGTAAGCCACAATCTGCGATCCGGATTCTTCATTTCATTGCTCACATTCTGCGAGAATTTAACTTGAAGGTCAGACAGCTCTGCCGAAAGCCTGCGATATTTCTCTCGATCAGCTTCAGAAAGAAGTGCACCTGAATTTACAAACTGTCGGTAGATTTTGTCAAGGAGCATCTTTTGCTCACCGGAAAGATTAAATTTAGCTTGATCATCATATACTTGCTTCACGCGCTCAAAAAGAGGCTTATTAAGCATAATATCCGTGGTATGCTTGGAGAGAAGCGGAGTCACCTTGGCTGTAATATTTTGCAGCGTAGTATCTCCAAGTGCAGCTTCAAGATTTGACAGTGTGAGACACACATTTCTAAGCTGCTCATTGCTACGTTCAAGCGCAACGATTGTATTTTCAAAATCAGGCAGAGAACGCTGGCGTACGATAGAATTGATTTCAGCATTCTGATTCTCCATTGCAGCCTTTATCGCATCTTCATAATCAGAGTATTCGATTTTGTCAAAAGGCACTGACGCATGAGGTGCCTGTGAAGGCTCAAGAAGAGGATTTGACCGGGCGGAAGTCTCGGTCGGGAGCATTGTCATCATTGTCAATGCAGCAAAAGTTCCAATCACAATTTTTTTCATATTATTGTTAATAATTAAACTTCCAAAAAGGCATTTCAGGGATTTACGACTTTGCAAATTTACACAATTTTTCCCATTTACTCCGTATAATTGAAAATTTTCCCGGAATCATGGGCATACAAAAATAAGAGGTGCGCCGGAAAATTCGGCACACCTCGATATCAAAGATTATGTTTTTTATCATTTTGCTACACCGATACGAACAATCTGTGCACTGTTTTCATCTATGTTAATAGAGTGGAGGAAATTATTAAAGTCCTCAAGAGTGAGATTACGGATTGCAGCTTCGTGACCATCAGCCATATTATTGCCAAAATAAAATTCTGAGAACTGATTCATCCAGTATCCGTTTTTGCGAGAATTAATCTGATACTGATTGAGGGCAGCACCCTTCACCTTTTCAAACTGCTCTGCGGTTGCTCCGTTTTCAATAAGTTTCTTAAGTTCAAGATATGCACGTTCGCGAAGTTTAGCCTGCTGTTCAAAATTTGTTTGGAACTGATATATAAGCATCCATTTGCCGGTTAGTGCACTCATTTGTCCTGCTGCTCCCGGGCTATAAGTACCGCCTTCTTCTTCACGAAGGGTCTCAGTATATACATTACCAAGAATGTCACCGAGAAGATCTATCTTAACACTATTTTCAATGTTATACTCAAGATTGTCGCCTGAAGCTACGTTGAAAACCATTGTAGACGGAGTCTCCATAGGAGTCTCGAATTCATTGAGCACAAGACCGGAAGTGAAGGGGAAAGCAGCTTCTGCGGGAACTTTAAATTTCTTCTTAGCAGGCAATGAAGCAATATATTTCTCAAGCAGCGGAATAAGCACGTTTTCATCCACATTTCCTACAAAGTAGAAAGTATATTCAGCTGCATTTTTCATAGATTCCTTAGCCATTTTAAGCATCATAGGATAGTTAGCCTTGTCAAGCATGGCCACATCAAGAGGCTGCATAATAGGATTATGTCTGTACATAGTAGCCGATACACTATCTGAAAATGCTTTATCTGGATTCTTGTCAGCCATGATAAGTCCGGGGCGAGAAGCTTCAACAAATGCATTGTAGGTTGCTTGATCCGGCTGCAGGTTAGTGAAGAGCACATAAATAAGCTCCATCAGCGTAGGCAGATCTTTCTTGGTTGAACTACCATTTATTGTAGTACTTCTCATGCCGGTACCATAACTGAGGCTAACTTTTTTACCGGCGAGATATTTCTGAAGCATATTTGAATTATAAGGACCGAAGGCAGAACATTCCACTGCGGCATCAATAAGATTCATTTCAGCTACATTTGCCGGATTCATTGAAAGACGTCCACCACGACGAATAGCCATAAAACGAATTTCATCAGCTGCAAAGTCAGTGGGTTTAATTACTACCTGCGCACCATTGGATAGTGTAAATTTCTTAGAACCGAAAGCATAGGGAGTAGTTTGCTTCACACTTCCTGCCTTGGGTGCCTTCTGTATCATTGGCACGTCAATCATATCATCTACGTATGCTTCATATTCAGCATTTATTGCTTTGTTGACTGCACTGACTACAACTTCTTCTGAGGGAAGTGTATTTTTCTGCGATTCAGGAGCTGTAACTACAATTACCTGATTTTCAGCAGTAAGCACTGCGCTTCCCATTTCATTGAATACCTGGACGGGCAGCATAGGAAGCACCTGTTTAACCAAATCAAGCTCTGCCTCGGCACCGGCAGCCGGTTCATTATCTATAAAGTGACGAATCAATTCTTTTGCAAGAGTTGAAGTTTTAGTCTTGTCACGTTCATTGTAGGCCTTTTCAAAGCCACTAAGCATATTATCTTTTGCACGCTGAAGCTCTCCGTCAGTAAATCCGGTCTTACAGCTTCGTGCTATTTCAGCCATGGCTTCATCAATAGCACCCTGTACATCATCTTTCGCAAGGATGATAACATTAAACGCTCCTTTAGTTTTTGAAACCATGTAGTCATCAAAACTTACACCTGCGTAAGCAAACTTACATGAGGCATTGTTAGCAAGGTCGCCAAGACGAGTATTGATCATCGAGGCAAAAAGATTCTTAGCCAGATAGTCACCAACAAAACCTTCTACTGTATTACGTAATTCAAATGGTAACTTTTCCCTCTTAAACATGATGCGTACAAGAGTGTTCTGCATCTCAGGGTCAGTAAACTGAGCATAGATGGGCTTTACATTATCTGAAACTGAGGGATATGTGCGTTCTGCGGCATTCTCAGGCATCTTGATAGTCGAAAAGACGCTCTTGACCTGTTCTTCCATCCACGCTGCATCAAAGTCACCAACTATGATGATACCCTGTTGGTCAGGACGGTACCACTTGTGATAATAATCGCGAAGCACGCTATATGGGAAGTTCATTACTACCTCCATTTTTCCTATAGGAGTCTGCTGATATTGATATTCTTCATATATCTGGGGTAGTATTGACTGTATCATTCTTGTGTTAGCGTCATTGCGTGAACGCCATTCTTCCTGGATTACACCGCGCTCTGCATCAATTTCACTGTCAAGAAGTGAAATCTCACAACTCCAGTCGTGAAGCATCATCACAACTGACTTCATTAGTTCTACATCATCGGTGGGAATATTATCAATATTGTAGACAGTCTCGTCAAATGAAGTGTAGGCATTAATGTCGTTACCGAAGCGAATACCCTTTGCCTGCAAAGATTCAAGCATATTCTTTCCCGGGAAATTGGTAGTGCCGTTAAAGGCCATGTGCTCAAGGAAGTGAGCCAGTCCAAGCTGTTCAGGGCTCTCAAGTGTAGAGCCGACCTTCTGAGCAATGTAGAAGTTAGCACGACCCTTTGGCTCCTCGTTATGAAGAATGTAATACTTCAATCCGTTTTCCAGTGTACCACTCTTCACATTAGGATTTAAAGGAAGAGGCATCTCTGCTTGCACTGACGAAGATATGGATACAAGCCCTACCATTGCAAGTGCAATACTGATTAGTCTTTTAATCATGTTAGAATTAGTTATAGGTTAGTATTTGTTGCAAAATTATATAAGATTTCCCGGATTGCAAAATATATTTGGCCTCATTTTAATATTTAAAATGGCTTTTACAATACTTGAGCATCTATAATAGTTTAGACGCAAACTTTACCATTTAGTTACATCACTGATAGAATTTTTTTTACTTGCAATGCTTTCAGAGTAATTTGTGCATCATAGCATATACAGAAAGTCCTGAAGTAGAGCGTATTCCAAGTTTAGCTGATATACTTTTCCTGTGTGTTACAACAGTATTTACTGAAATATTAAGAGTATCAGCTATCTCTTTAAATGTTTTTCCGGAAGCGATCTCCCTCAGTACATCAAATTCTCGAGCTGAAAGTGAGCTATGCAATTCCGTCGTTTTTGTTCCTTGGTTGAGAAGGGATAAACATTTTCGCACAATGTCATTTTTTAAATCAAATATACTTACAATACCAGCCGTATCAGGGATGATGTTATCATGCAACATAAATATTAGAATATTGCGTCCATGCCAGAAGTCGATGTTGGAGAAGTATTCATCTTCTGAGATAATGATACATGAATATTGTGTTGAAAGTATCGCTTTATTACTCTCAACTACACATTCTATATCGTTTTCTTTAAGAATAGTCGTTAATCCTTCATTGACCACATCCGGAAGGCCGGTAAGCGCTACAATATATTTACTCTCTACCATCTCTATTCGGATAATGATTATCAATTAGGGGCAAAAGTATTCTTTTTCTTATCCGGTTATTCTGCCTTATGTCCTTTGCGAGAGTGAATACGGCATTCACCACGGCCCTACATAGATTCCAGTCATATTCACCGTTTAGATGAATTACGAAAAAACCTAAAAGATCATTTAATTTATCCTCTATGGCATCATCTTCATTACGTAGATATTTCTCTATTTCTATGAAAGAAAGTGCATCCGAATTTTCACCCGTAAGGGCAGGGAAAAGTTTCTCTGAATCAAACTTAATATGCGATAATAGCTCTTCCTTCATTTCCATAAAAAAACGAAGGAGAATAGAAAGATTTGAATTATCACAGCTGCTTCGCCTAATAAGAGAGTGAAAGTGACGCTCAATATTTGGAAGCTCATACTCTCGAAGTTCTAAATTAGTCTTCTCCAAATATTCTATAATTGCTGGTATTCCTCCGTTTCTAAGCACTGATTCGGGGAAATAATCCGCATTTAGAAAAGTATTGACTATTGCTAGAAAAAAGTCAGTATCAATACCTTTTTTTTGACATATATCTCCTATTGTGACATCGCCAACTCCAAGGAATATGCCAAACCGGTTGATAACATTAATGGCCGACGGATCAGCGAAGATTATGTCGGCCATCATATTTTGAGATCTGAAAAGATGCATTTCTTATTCAGTTTTATTTTATAATGTGTATTCCATTATTAGTAATAACTATATCCATTTTAATATCATGAGGTTCAGCAGGAATCTCTTCTACAATCTGAAAATCGTAGGCAACTCCTATTTTTGAAGCACGACTGTCAGCAAGCAAGCGATCATAGAAACCTTTTCCTCTACCGAGTCGATTGCCTCGCCTGTCAAAAGCTACGCCGGGCACTATTATTAGCTCAATTTCCTCCACAGGAGTTAACTCATCTCCGGTTGGTTCTTCTATATGAAAAGCTCCGAGTTCAAGTCTTGAATCATCATAAGGAAGAATATCCAAATTTACGCCGTTTACTCTTGGTAAGAAAAATCTCTTCTTTGTATGCCATTTTCTGAGAAATTCATGTGTAGAAACTTCGTCAGGAAGTGAATGATACATTAAAATTCTTTCCGCAAGTAGAAACGCCGGAGATTTCTCCACAGCTTCAAATACGGCTCGTGAGGCACTTATCTTGTCCTCCATTGAAAGCATAGACTTGAGTGCCTTGACTTTCCTTCTTATTTCTCTTTTTTCCATAATATTCAACTATTTAAAAGGTTTACTTATTTTTTTACTTGTATTATAGTAGGAGATTCTCCTGACCGCAATGCCTTTACTGCTCTTAAAATAGTGGGGTCGCTTCCATTAAGCACTTTATACATCTCATTCATCCCCACTGCGTCACGCACTATGAAAGCATTCAATTGCTGAAGTGCCAATTTCCTACTCTTGGCTATCATATCTCTCCGCTCTGCTATGCCGTTTTTAGATGTAAAGGACACGAATTCATTAATCAGTTGCTCGTCAGAAGGAATAATTTTCTGCAATTCTTCAAGAGTCTTAACATTTTTCAGGCGAGCACGATAACGATCAGTAAATTCAAAAGCAAATTTCTGAACCAGTCCGGCATTCACTACGTCAGCGTACCAATCCGTATATCCTGTTGAATCTTCCGGAACAAATATATCGGGCATAATTCCGCCACCACCATATACAGTACGACCACCGGCAGTTAGAAATTTCTTACTTTTGTCAAGTTTTATAGAATCTGATGAGTAAAATTCTCCATGATTGAAACGATCCAAAAGGTCAAGAGCATATTTACCGTTCTTACCTCTGCTGTATTCTTTCTGAATTGATCTTCCTGCCGGAGTATAATATCTCGCAACTGTTAGTCTAATTGCCGATTTATCCGGAAGTTCTGTTTGATTTTGCACAAGACCTTTTCCAAATGTTCGACGCCCGATCACGAGTCCGCGATCATTATCCTGGATAGCTCCCGAGAAAATCTCTGAAGCAGAGGCCGAGTATTCATTAGTTACTACTACAATCTCAGCATCCTGAAACTGTCCCGTGCCGTCAGAGATGGCTTGAGAATCATTCTGAATACTTCTTCCTTTAGTATATACAATCAATTTCCCTGCCGGAAGAAATTCATTTACCATATAAATAGCCTGATCCATGAAGCCTCCGCCATTACCACGTAAGTCTATTACAAATTTTTTAGCCCCCTTTTCTCTTAGATCCGAAAGTGCCTCAAGAAATTCAGAATAAGTATTGCGGGCAAATTTTCCGACCTTCACATATCCTATTGCATCTTCAATCATGTAGGATGCATCTATGCTTGAGACGGGCACATCACCACGGATCACATCGTAAGTAAGAAGCTCAGGTGATTGACCACGCTTAATTTTAAGGGTTACTTTAGTACCCTTTGTACCGCGCAAATTCTTAAAGACATCATCATTTTTAACATCCGGGCCGGCAAGTGATACAGTATCAGCAGATACTATTCGGTCGCCGTTAAGTATTCCAACCTTGTCAGCCGGACCGCCGGAAATCACTTCTACAACCGTGACTGTATCATTAATAATCTGAAAAGAAACGCCAACACCTGAGAAACTGCTATTGAGATCATCATTTACTGCCGTAAGATCAGACGCCGGTATATATTCGGAGTGAGGATCAAGCTGCTCCATAAGATCAGGCAATACATTCTCGATAAGATCATCAATATTAAGTTCATCTACATACTCGGCAGCAATTAGTGAGAGTATATAGTTAAATTTCTCCTGCGCCGGAGATAGAGTGATCTTTCCGGAATTGCCGATACTCCCAATCAGTAGCCCGATAGAAATACAGGCTGCGACAAGCAGAGGAGTCAATACATAGAGCGTAAGTCTGTTTTTATCGGGCATTTTGTCAATAATTTATTCCTTCCCTATTTGGAAATGAACGCATTCCACTCCGGCTTTTTCAAGAAGATCAAGACCATCGGTGATGCGGTAAAGTTCTGAAAATACTACGCGACGAATTCCTGCCTGAATAATAAGCTTACTACATTCAAGACATGGACTTGCCGTAACGTATAAGGTTGCGCCTTCACTGGAATTATTGCTTCTTGCAACTTTAGTAATGGCGTTTGCCTCCGCGTGTAAAACGTATGGAAAGGTGGAATTGTTGTCGTCCTCACATACATTTTTAAACCCCGACGGTGTTCCATTGAAGCCGTCGGAAATTATCATGTTATCCTTAACAATCAAGGCGCCTACCTTGCGACGGCGGCAGTATGAGTTTTCCGCCCATACTTCCGCCATTCGCAGATAGCGCGAATCAAGGAGAGCCTGTTTCTCTTCGATTCCCATTTTGATTTTTATTGATTGATCACTGCTCCATAAGGAATTTCTCTGCATCAAGAGCAGCCTTGCATCCTGAGCCTGCAGCTACGATAGCCTGTCGATAGCGAGGATCGCATACATCGCCGGCTGCAAATACACCCTCTACACTGGTATGGCTCGTGTTGTCTTTTACTACGATATAACCTTCGTCAGTTAATTTAAGCTGTCCGTCAAGGAATGCTGTGTTAGGTCGATGACCGATAGCAAGGAAGAAACCGTCAATTTGAATTTCGAACTCACGCTCCTTATCGGTTCCAATATGCTCAATCACTCGAGCCCCTTCAACTACACCATCACCAAAGAGTCCAACAGTATTACAATGATAAAGTATTTCAATGTTAGAAGTCTCTTTAACACGGCGCTGCATCACTTCAGAGGCGCGTAACCAGCCTTTGCGTACTATCAGATATACTTTTGCACAAAGTGTTGAAAGATATAGGGCTTCTTCACAT
>CAYNNV010000034.1:0-15362 GCA_964398625.1 uncultured Sangeribacter sp.
ACAGGACAACCAAAATTGATATCTATTATATCCGGGCCGGCCTGCTCCACTATTTTCGCAGCTTCAACCATGGCATCTGCGTCGCGTCCGTAGATTTGGATGGCAACGGGGCGCTCTGCTTCATTGATGGTGAGTTTGCGTGTGGTTGACTTGATATCGCGTATAAGAGCCTCAGCCGATACAAATTCCGTATATACAAGCGATGCTCCCATCTCCCTGCAAATCAGTCGAAATGATGGGTCGGTCACATCTTCCATGGGAGCTAATAGCACAGGGCGAGTGCCAATATCTAATCCTGCAATCTTCATTCGTTGGTGAATTATTTATTTTGGCTGTATTCTCAGCACACCGTAAGCACTGACAGGCCTCCGGAGGCGAGCAGTCTCTCTGCTTCTACGCGCACTTGTTCGGCACTTAGCTCCATGATTCTGTCGCGTGAATACTCTATGCCGTGAATTTCGTTATAGAATAAAAGGCTCTTCCCAAGCGACATAGCCATTGACTCCCGGTGTTCGCCACTTACGAGAAGTTGTCCGGCATATTGGCGTCGGGCGCTATTGAAGGCTTTTTCTGACAAGCGCTTGGAGGCAAGCTCCTCAAGTACGTTATTGATTATTCTCCTGCAGCGCTTTACTGCATCTTTTTCACATCCGAAGTATATCTGAAATAATCCACAATCCGACATCAGCGCGAGAGTGGAATCAACTGAATATACAAGTCCGCGTTTTTCACGCAGTTCCTGATTGAGTCGTGAATTCATGCATGGTCCCGCTATGATGTTGTTAAGCAGAAACAGTGGAAAGCGTCTGTCGTCATTACGCCCGCAGACTCTTTTCCCCAGCAGGGTATGAGCCTGGTAGCCTCCGTCGTCGTCAAGGCAGTCAAATCTCTCAAGTATTGCGGGAGTTTGTATTAATCGCTGCGGTGGCGGGAAATTAAGGAATCCGAAGTACTTCTCCGCAAGCCTTTCTACTTCGCTCGTCGGAGTGTTGTCAACTACATAGAGCACCATTTGTGTCGGCACATAATATTTGGCCAGGAAATCACGACAATCTTCGCTTCCGAGCATTCTAACAGATTCTTCTGTGCCTAAAATGTTGTGCCCCATTGAGGAACCGGCGTAAATCTTGTCATCAAATATATCATATACATTATCGGCAGGGGAGTCAAGATAAGAGTGAATCTCCTCAATAACTACCTGCCGCTCTCGTGCCACCTCTCTTTCGGGAAAGACATTATAGGCTATAAGGTCGGAAAGAAGCTCAATGGAGCGCTGTATATATCCGGCAGGTGCGTTAGTGTATACAAGGGTTTCTTCCTTTGAAGTGTAGGCATTCAGTTCTCCCCCGATGCTCTCCATGCGGTTGGATATATGTCGGGCGCGGCGATGACGCGTACCCTTAAATATTGTGTGCTCCACAAAATGGGCGAGACCTTGGTGATCGCTCCCTTCATCGCGACTGCCGGCGCCAATGGCAATGCCGCTGTACGACACCCTTCCCGGAGCCGGGGCATGCACACACCGCATCCCGTTGCTTAATGTGAAGACAGTATACTCTCTGTTCATAGCGACTGCAAAGGTATCAAAAAAAATGCAGACTGATGCTAATCAATATGTCGCTTTATTTCTCATGTTTCACCTCATCGACGCCCTCAATAGTGGAGATATGGCGGATTATCTTCTGAAGTTCGTCATAAGAGTGCACTCCGAATCGCAGATGGCAGTTGACGATAGCATCAACCCGATCAGTAGAGATAGCATCAATACAGAGGTTAAGATCGTTTGAAATGCTATCAACGAGATCCATCATAAGGTGCGCGCGGTCTACGGCGCGAATGTTGACCGTCACCGGATAAAGAGTATCAGTAGCTTTAAAGTCAACGGTCTTTATAGAGTCTCCTTCCCGGGCAGCCATGCGGATAGCCACAGGACAATGACGCTTGTGAATCTCAATCTGCGGTGCGCCGGTATCAAAACCCACAACCTCCTCGCCCGGTATGGGAGAGCAGCAAGAGCAGCGCTTGAATTCAGGCTTGGGGCGCTTCATTAGCAACGAAGTGACATCCTTGCGTACCTTGTAGCTCACCGAGTTGTCAAGCCAGTCAGCTTCCGGCTCGCAATTATCATCGGTGAAAATCTCCACTACATCGCCGCGGTGAAGGCGGGTCTTGATGGAAGCAATTCGACCGTTGATTTTTGCATATTTGGCATGGCGCCCTACGTGCGTATGTATCTCGTAGGCAAAATCAATGGCTGAAGCATTCTTCGGTAGCACGATAGGCTTGCCCTGAGGGGTGAAGGTCATTATGTCGTCATTATAGAATGAAGCCACCACATTCTCCACAAAGTCAAAGTCGCGCTCCTGCGATGCAATATCACGCAGTACACCGCGGAATTTCTCAACCCAATGCTGTTCTTTACTTTGAGAAATACCGTCGGCTACACATCCTTTGCGCGATTCATCACTCATCTTGCGGCTCGATATATGCACCTCCTGCCAGCGTCCGAAGTCAGTGAGCAGCTTGACGTGGAAACTGCGATAACCGCTCTCCTTGGGAGAATCAATATAATTAGCTATTCCTCCGGGTTTTTCCTTGAATTTGTCGGTGAGCAATGAATAGATTCGTAGAGCCATATCCTTGTCGGTGATTCCCGGCTGAGACTCAAAGATCACATCTACAAAACTCCGATAGCGTAGATGATCAAAATCATCACCCGTTTTAAGCATCTTGCGCCAGAGACTATAGGGCTTACGGAACACAATCTTAACCTCGGCGCGTATGTCGTGGCTTCCGAGAATTTCAGATATTGTATTGGCAAAAACTTCAAGCTTGCCTATTGTTGCCTCGCGGTCGCGACTGATGGCTGATTCCAACTCCTCATATTCATGCGGGCACCGAAAGCGCAGACTAAGATTCTCAAGCTCCGTCTTTACATCATATAGTCCCAGACGATTGGCCAGCGGAGCATAAAAATAGTCAGTTTCGCCGGCTATCTTCATCTGCTTGTCGGCGCGCATAGAGGCCAGAGTGCGCATATTGTGGAGTCTGTCGGCCAGCTTCAGGAGGAGTGCGCGAATATCGTACTGCACGGAATTAAGCATCTGACGGAAATTATCAAGCTGCTTGGATACTTCATATTTGTCTTTCTTCTGCTTGGTGACTACCTTGACGAGAAATGCCACATCATCGCCGAATTGCTCACGAATGTTGTTGATAGTGACCGGAGTATCCTCAACTACGTCATGCAGGAAAGCTGCAATCACGGTGTTTACGTCCATGTTAAGATCCGAGGCGGCAATCATGGCCACGGCTATAGGATGCAGGATATAAGGTTCGCCCGTCTTGCGCCTTTGCTTAGAGTGCATCTTTTTAGCCAGTTCAAAAGCCGCACGGAGACGCGCCATATCAGCCTCGCCGACACGAGGATTCATCACGTCAAATACTTCCTGTGCCTTGCGCTCCACAAGTGCAGCATATTCAGGGCTAATATCAATCTCCTTATCCATACGCGATAACAATTATAAGTAAATCACAAAATTAATAAAATATTCCAAATCCCCAAAATCCACTTTCGTGGCGGAACCAAAACACGGCAGCAGTATGTCTGAATTGCAATGCTTGCGTGACTGATCTATATAAGCAGAGACTGCCTAACCCAATTGTCAGGCAGCCTCACGTCAAAATAAATACAGCTTATCGAAGTAATATCACTTTCTTTCCTTTCTGAATATATATTTCTCCTCGTTGTGGATTGGTTACTTTTCGTCCATGGAGGTCATAGATGTTTTCATCCTGCACTGTACCGTCCTGAGAAATGACATTCACTCCATTAACCGGGAAATTATCGGTTTCTATAAAATTGGTGAAATAATCCCATCCCGGGGCCGAGCGATATTTTTCTGCTGAGCCTATCGGGACATAGACGGGAGTTTCACGTGAAGCATCTGTTCCGTCTGTGGCGTCTTTATCACCGAATGGTGTGACTTGAGGATACATCTTATCAATGTAGCATTTCGGAGGTTCGGGAGATTTTGAGTATATGCGTTTAATTGATTTCCATCCCGAGCAGCTTCCGGATTCTAAAACTACATAATCAGGAAATACGATTTCTTCAAGAGATTCAAGTCCGAGAAATGCTGATGTGCTAATGCTTTTAAGGCCATCAGGCAATTCTAATTTTGTCAATGATTTGCATCCGTCAAATGCATTCCAATATATATCAGTGACTGTAGAAGGAATTCTTAACTCCTTGAGATTGATGCAATTTTGAGCAAAGGATATTGGTATGTAAGTAGGTCCTTCTCCAATAATTAATTTTTCAAGATTGCTACAATTGCTAAAAATTAGTTCTTCTCCAATATCGGTTGTATGACCCGCAATATACGCCTCTTTCAATTGTGAGTATGCAAAGGCACCTTGCTGGAGAACTACATTCTCCGGAATATCCACATACTGTATTCCACTTCCGGCAAAGGCGGTGATCCCTATCAGTTTTAAAGAGAGGGAAGATAAAGACGTCCGGTAATCTCTTTGCATCCATCAAATGCGCCGCCACCGATTGAGGTTACGCCTGAGGGTATTCTGAGATCGGTAATCTTAAGCTTTTGGCAATCAACAAATACTATAGCGCCGATCTCTGTAAGGTTATCTGGAAGATTAACATCTTCAAGGTTATAGGCATATTGAAAAGCTCCGACTCCTAAACTTACTAAATTATCGGGAAGAATGATTTTTGTCAATCCGATAGGTTTGAAAGAATCTAAATTTATAGATCCTTGCTCATCTTTATGATAAAATGCGTTGTCAGGAATAGTATTGTTCTCAATCTCAGCATATTCAAGGTTTATAACTTTCAGATTATGATGGAAAGTTCCTTCCCAAAGAGTATTGAAATCTGCTGCATTGATAGGCCCTCTCACCATAAGAGACTCCACTGTTTCTATTTCCTGTCCTAATACCTCTGCCAAGGTTCCGGCCTTATCGGTAGTCACATCCTGAAATACTACTTCGTTTTCCACTGTCTGAGCTGCCGAAATATTTTGAGAAATCAAGGATAAAGGGCAGATAAGCCCAAGAGCCATTATATATTTTTTCATTAATTTCATAATTTGATGTGTTTTTTAGTTTGACAATTTTTGGGATCAGCTGTACTGTGTTCAGTAGCTAACAAGAGGCATTGATGTTCCCATCCTTTCATCGGTTCGGCATCTACAAAGATTGTCCACTCAGTCTCACTGTCATCTTCTAAGAGATAATAGTCTACATCGCTGTTTTGAAATTGGCGTTTGGCAATTGAAAGTGCATCTGATTTTGATACCGGTAAAACCAGATTGATTGCCGAGGCTTGAAGTGAAAAGAATCCACAAATAGCCAAACTAAGAAAAAATAATTTTGATTTCATGGCTTTTTTTGTTTTTGATGGTTATTAAAGTCTCTAAGTCTCGGATATATATTATATCGTTCGCAAATGTAATCAAAAAATTTTAAAATACAAAATTTTGTTATAAAAATATCGCTGAGGTGTTAAGAATCTCCAATTTTCCCGATTTCGGGAGGTCTTTTTACTACTGTGAATTTTGGAACTGAACGATTTTTTTAGGGATACTTAAATCGAAAGCTAAATTAATTGATTATAATTCATTGGTCTATATGATAACAAAGCTATCTTTAGATCTGTTATTGCTGTTGACCACAGTGATTATTCAGGCAAAGTCCAAATCTACATTCTAAAGTGTTGTTATGCATTTTTTTGTCGTTGGTCAATAATGCGGAATCATTAGCTAAGAAGTCGCATCAATCGAAAAAAGATATTCTTCCAGCTATTCTAAAAATTAAATTTTAAAAAATAATTTGTTGGCAGAGTAATTATTGTTTACCTTTGCAGCATTAAAAATTCCTGCACAAGCTTTCTTGGCATGCAGGTAGGGAATTTTGGGCCGATGATGCTATTCTACTGCTCTATAAGAGCGTGCAGATAATCTGTTTCGGCAATTTCATTCCCGTAGATTAAATGTTGGAACCACTTTTTTTAAATCCCCGTTTCCTCATTTTTTTATTTAAAATAGACACAGGTTCTGCTCTCGCGGAGCCTAAGAAAAGCCGTTGGAGAATAAGCGTTTAGCCACTTTTAGCCAACCGGCGAGAGGCATCGGTGAGATTTTTCAAGTCGTTGCCTCTATTTCGCCGTCGGCCTATCGTGAAGATTTTATTATGCCAGGCTGAAAGCTATTCGGAATAGCTTATAATAAGCCCTTGAAGGCTGCGCCAAATGGCACAGCCTCAGGGAGGCTAAGTTTAGAGTTTCAGAAGTGACGAACCGTTGTCGCTATTATTGAGGTTGCGGCGAGCGGTGCGGAATATACTTCCGAAGTCAGCCGTATAGGAAGCCGACAGCACTATCATGTTGCCGTTGTTCTTGATATAACGATCTCGCTCGGAGGGATTGACGGCTGAATAATTGCTGTAAGGATAGCGTGTGCCTTTTGTGTCAAACATATAGAACCATGCAGCGCCTATCGTCCAGTGCTTGTCAGGCTTATACTCCAATTGAAGACCATCGCTGTTTTCTGCTTTGCTTACCATCTGTCCGGAGAGATATTTGCCCGGCAGCTTGCGCCAATAAGATATAGTGAACGGACCCTTGTTCCACCACAGAGTCAGGCTGCCGCTTAGGGATGTGAGCTTCATCACCCATGCCGGTCCGGCTGTCTGATAATGGGTCAATTTTAAGTATACGTTTCCTCCAAATCCATGTACATTTCTGAGAGTGAGTCCTAAATAGCCGTCAAATGTTCTTGCGTAGCGGGCGTTGACCGATTGGGTAAGAAATTGTTGGTTGCCTATATAGGTCACGTCGGAGATTATGCTGTGGTTCACGTCAAGATAGCCGAATTGCACCGAAGCGGAAAACTTGTTATAATTGAAGGAGCCGCCCACGGCGTATGAGAATGACTCAGGCGCCTTCAAGTCGGGATTACCGTTTGAGATAAGGTAAGGCGTGACCTGCTGGCTATAATCAGTGAGGGATGAAAGCGAGGGTATAGAGGGTGAATATTGGAAATATCCGAAAATATTCCAATTGGAGTTGATATTCCATGAAATATTTGCTGAGGAAAGGTTGCGAATGAAGCTGCGCTTGTTGGCATCGTTATGAATCCAATAAAGTTTTGCACCGGTTGCCAGTGAGATATAGAATTTGCCGATACTCTGACCGAGGCGGAGATAGGCATAGTTATTGTTCTCGGTAAGCACGGGCTTATAGTCAGAGTCAAGATAGGTGTTGGTGCTTCTGGATACGGTGTTCTGAAATCCTGCTGTTAGCGAGGTATTATCGCTGAAATTATGGATATAGTCAATCTGCGAGATAAGAGAGTGGCGGCGGCTGTCAACATTCATAATGTAGTCCTCTTCGCGGCCGGGATCATCAGTATAATTATAATAGCGGTTGTTGCGCCGGTAATCGCTTGAGCTGATTGTGCCCACTATCTGAGCTTCCAAAGTATTGCGATCATTGAAGTCATGGCGCAGGAAGAGGTCGAGCGAAGGAGCATTGTCTTTACTGTGCTGCTCGGTATAATAATCGTATTGTCCTGTCACTGAGTCGAAAGAATATCCCATAGCGCGGCGATTGTTGGAGCTCGGGCCTAATTTGAATGTAGCAGAAAAGAGAGTCTTGATAGTAGGGGAGAAGTCGTATTTCAATCCAAGATATTGAGATTGATAATTGAAAGGATTGCGGTCTTCCTCCTTAAGGTCTACTCTGAAGTCATCGCCTATGTAGCTTTGCGTCGTGAAGTCATAAACTTTCTGATAGTTGCGCCATGTTGGATTGTACAAGAAGGTAAACTGCGAAGGGCCTTGGTGGTAGGAGGCTCTGACGTTGGCATCAACGAACGCCGTAGTCACTGCACTTCGCCCCCACATGTATACCTGTCCGCCGTCATTACGCTTTTTGAGAGTGATATTGATAAATCCGGTGTTGCCGCTGTCGGCATATCTTGCCGGTACGAAGCGTGAAAATTCAACTTTTTCTATGTCTTTGGGTAGCAATGCATTTACATCTTCCATAGTGGATGGTACTCCATTGATCAGTATCTTAGGCGATCCGCCGTCAACAGATATGGAGCGCGTGATGGGATTGGCTACAAGCCCCGGAAGCGGGAGTTTTTGAAAAAGACTCAGTGATGAGGATGAGGCTTGCACATCGGCTGATGACGGATATACTATCGTTCGTCCTTTAGAATATGTTACCGATTGAGCGGTAATGGTCACCTCATCAAGTGTTAGTCCTTCGTCAATGAATAAATTGCCGAGTTCAATTGTTTTCCCTCCTGATTCGATTAATACGTCGGTTGGCGTGAATCCGGCCTTTGAGACGACGAGTTTGAGAGCTTCTCGCTTATCTGTGTCAATCACAAATTCGCCGGAAGATGATGTAGTTGTGGTGGCCACATCTTTACCCTCGGCAACGAGTCGACAAGAGGCATTAGCCACTGCAGTAGTATCCTTTGATGAGTATACATTTCCTCGTATAGATCTTGCATTGGCTGCCTGCGTGCAAATAAGGCTAAGTAGAAATAAATAGAAAAGGTGTTTCATAAGATATAGATTTAAGGATCATGAAGCAAAGTTACGAATTATTTATTATAAATGCAAAATTAATGCCCCTGCATTGATGCCGCAGGAGAATATCTCCGTTGATTTCAATGCAAGGGTGGTGTATTAAAGTTTATGTGTAGCGTCAGATCGTACGTCCGGGATAGGCTTTCAGGGCTTCGGCGAGTACCTTAAGAGCCTCCTCGAGCTCTTCAACACAAAGCACATACGCCATACGTACTTCATTTTCACCCATGCCGGGAACTGAGTAGAATCCTGATGCCGGAGCCATAAACACTGTGGCGCCATTATAGCTGAAGTCATTCAGACACCATTTGCAGAAGATGTCGGCATTGTCTACCGGCAGGCGTGCAACGGTATAGAACGCACCCATCGGAGTCGGCGTATAGCATCCTTCAATAGCATTGATTCCGGCGATAAGGAAGTCGCGACGCTTAATATACTCATCGTGCACGGCATCCAGATAACTTTGAGGAGTATCTATAGAAGCTTCCGCCACAATCTGTCCGAGCATAGGAGGACTCAGACGTGCCTGCGCAAACTTCATGATCTGGTGGCGCAGTTTTTCGTTGCGCGTCACGAGGCAACCGATGCGTATGCCGCATTCATTATATCGCTTAGATACGGAATCAATCATAACTACTTGATTCTGAATGCCATCAAGTTGCATTGCTGAAATGACCGGGTAATCCGTATAGCAGAACTCACGATATACTTCGTCGGAAAATAGCCAAAGATCATGCTTGCGCACAAGATCGCGCAACTTGTGCATCTCTTCCGGCGTATAGACATAACCGGTGGGATTATTAGGGTTGCAGATCAGGATGGCACGCGTGCGAGGGGTGATGAGAGGCTCAAACTCTTCAATGGGAGGAAGCGCGAAGCCATTTTCTATATGTGATGGAATAGTCACGATCTTGGCTCCGGAAAGGCGCGCAAACGTGAAATAATTGGCGTAAGAAGGCTCAGGTATGATAATCTCATCGCCGGGGTCAAGACACGACATGAAGGCCATCTGCACTGCTTCAGAACCTCCGACTGTCACAACGATATCAGCCGGCGTGACTTCAATGTCGTAACGCTTATAGTATTCCACAAATTTATTGCGGAGTGATAAAACGCCTTCCGAAGGCGTATAGGCCATTACCTTGGCATCAATACTTTCCAGGGCTTTAAAGGCCTCTTGGGGTGTGGGAAGATCCGGTTGACCAATATTTAGACGATAGACTTTCAGTCCTCTCTTTTCAGCTTCAGAAGCGAGAGGTGCCAGACGGCGTATTGGAGAGGCGGGAAGCAACTCTCCGCGTTTTGATATATGAGGCATTGTATCAAGAGATAATATGAATAATCTGTTGTTCAGTTACTTTCGTTCTGACAGAAAAAACTTCTGTAAGAGAAAATAAAGAAGGCAGAGGTCACTGAGATTGACATTCCAACGAGCAAAAGTAATAAAAAAAATTCTTTTCTCTCCAATCTTTGTTAAAAACTTAAGCTCATACCCGGGGATTTCACTTATGGATCTAATTCTGAGGCTGATCGCATACTATCTTTTTATATAAAATTGCGAGACTGAATCAAAACCTTGGAATTCTGATTCAGCCTCGCACCGAAATATTGCATTCCTCTGCCTTTACTTTGTTGAGAAGGCAAAGCGAATATGTTCGTCGTAGCGGTCGCCCGGCCTAAGTTCGGTTGTCGGAAATTCCGTCCGGTTCGGTGAATCGGGAAATGCCTGCATTTCGATTGCCACGCCGTCATAGTCCTCATATTCTTCTCCGTTGCGTCCTTTGGGTGAACCTTTTAGCCAATTGCCGGTATAAATCTGTACGCCGGGAAGTGTTGAGCCAACTTCAAGAATACGTCCTGAGTCGGGATCTTCAAGCCTGGCGATGTCAGCAATGAAACGTCGAGATTTCCAGCCGTCTACCACCCAGCATGAGTCATAGCCTTTGCCGAATTTCAATGCAGGAAAATCTGCATTTATGTCAATGCCGAGAGGTTTGGCCTTAGTGAAGTCCATTGGCGTATTTACTGCTTCTGCAAGTTCTCCGGTGGGGATAAGTGTATTATCTGTAGGAAGATAGCGCGAAGCCCGAAGCCTTAAAGTGTGATTTAATACCGATGTGTGGCGTCCTGTTAGATTCCAATAGCTGTGGTTGGTAAGATTTACCACCGTCGGAGCGTCGGTTTCAGCCTGATAGTGTATCTGTATCACATCGTTTTCGCTCCAATGATAGAGTATACGTACTTTCAGATTACCGGGGTAGCCTTCTTCACCGTCAGGCGAAGTGCGTGAAAACATTACTCCTCCGGGAATGATATGTGTTTCCCACAATTGATTCTGAAATCCTTCGGGTCCTCCATGCAGGGAATTGGGACCATTGTTTACGGGGAGTGTGTAATTCTTGCCGTCAATAGCGAAGTGTCCTTTGGCTATACGATTGGCGAAGCGACCTGGTGTTTTTCCCATGCAAGGGCCGTCGTAAAGATAATCTGCCGGGTCGGAATAGCCTAAGAGCACGTCTTCAATCACTCCATTTCTGTCCGGTACGGCCACGGCTGTAAGTCCGGCGCCAAGCGATGATACTTCAATATATGCACCATGATCGTTGGTAAGGCGAACAATTGTGATCTCTCCTTTGGGAGATGATGCTTTACGAATTTCCGTTTTCATATTTTATTCCTCCACACGATGCGAACCATCGGATATTACTACGTCATATACTTTGGGTTGGTGCCCGTATTTTTCCTCAAAACGGCGCACGGCTTCGTCTACGAACTTATCGCGCAGATCGTCGCGCACAAGATTAATAGTGCAGCCGCCGAATCCACCGCCCATTATTCGCGAGCCGGTTACGCCACACTCTTTTGCTACATCATTGAGGAAGTCAAGTTCTTCACAGCTCACTTCGTAGTCTTTTGAGAGGCCGGCGTGGGTCTCATACATTTTCTTACCCACCGTCTGATAGTCGCCACGGGCAAGGGCATCGCATACTGCGAGTACTCTCTCCTTTTCCTCAATCACAAATTTAGCGCGTGAATAATCTTCCGCCGATATTTTCTTTCTGATGCTCTCCAGATCGCTCATTTCTGCATCGCGCAGTGTGTCAATCCCAAGTGCTTTAGCTACACGCTCGCAGCTTTGACGCCGCTTATTGTAGGGGGAATCAGCAAGTTCATGCTTCACGCGGGAGTCTATGAGCACCAAAGAGTAACCTTTCGGATCAAAGGGGAAATATTCATACTCAAGCGAGCGGCAGTCAAGGCGTATAAGATGTCCTTTTTTGCCGAATACAGATGCAAACTGATCCATTATTCCGCAGTTCACGCCGCAATAATTGTGCTCAGTGCTTTGTCCGATTTTGGCAAGTTCAAATTTGTCAATGCGGTTGTCATTGAAAAGGTCATTGAGGGCAAATGCAAAGCAGCTCTCAAGAGCAGCTGAGGAGCTGAGGCCGGCACCAAGCGGCACGTTGCCGGCGAATACTGCATCAAAGCCATCCACTTTGCCCCCTCTTTTTATGATTTCACGACATACGCCGAAGATATATCTTGCCCAAGACTGAGCCGGAGCGTCTTCTTCGCGAAGTCCGAATTCAGATTCTTCGTCAATATCAATAGAGAATACCTTAACACGTTCAGTGCCGTTGGGCTTGATTTCTGCCATAATTACCTTGTCGATAGCGCCGGGGAATACGAAGCCGCCATTGTAGTCGGTGTGTTCTCCTATGAGATTGATGCGTCCGGCTGAGGCATAGAGTGTGCCGGGAGCACCAAACATTGCAGAAAATGTGGTGCGGATTTTATCCTGCATGGTTTTTATGTCCATGATTAATAAATATTGAGGGTTAAAAAATTACTTTACGGGAATTATGATTTTAGCACTTTTTACCCCGGGAGCCTTGGCTTCGAAGGTGAGGTTGCCGGGTTTCTCGCCCGCCTGTACAATGGCAGTTGCCGCTCCGGAGAAAAGTGGTATTGAGGGGTTGTGAAATAAATCAAGCGAAGTAGGATCGCCGTTGGCTGTAGCTCGGAATTTTCCTGCTCCTTTGGCAGAGAAAGTTACACGGCGAGAGTCAGTGGGAATGATGTTTCCGTCCTTGTCAGCTACCTGCACGGTGATGTAGCACAGGTCCTCGCCGTCGGCGTTGAGAGAGCTGACTGCCGGTGTCAGCACCAAGTGGTCGGGTTTTCCTGCGGTGCGAATCGAGGTTTCGCGTGTAGTACCGTCGGCATAGCGGGCTATGACCTTCACTTCACCGGGCTGATATATGGTATCGTCCCAGATGAGGCGATAGCGTGTCATTGGAGTAGAGTCATTCTTTACGCGCACTCCCTGACTCACGCCGTTGATGAAAAGCTCGGCTTCCGGCGCATCTGTATAGACCATTACGGGCGTTATCTCGCCCTGACGTCCTTCCCAGTTCCAGTGCGGAAGAATATGGAGGGTGTGGTCATTGGAATTCCATTTTGAACGGTATAGATAGAATCGGTCTTTAGGGAGTGAGGCGAGGTCGAAGATTCCGAAAACGGAGCTATGGTTTGGCCACGCATCGGTGTCGTAAGGAGTGGGTTCGCCAAGATAGTCAAAGCCGGTCCAGACGAATTGTCCCATATTCCATGGCAGGTCATCGTCGGCAGCAAAGTCAATATCCGGAATATTCGACCAATAGCAATAATCAGTATCATAGCTTGAACTCTGATGATCATCGGTCATGGCCATGGCTTTAAGCTCTACGGGAAAGTGGTAGACGCCTCTGGAAGATACTGTGGATGCGGTCTCTGTACCGAGCAGGAGATTCTGAGGAAGTTTCTCAATAGCTTCAGCGTAACGGCCCGGCTTGTAATTAAATCCGGGCACGTCAAGAGCGGCAGCGAAGCCGTTGTTGACTACGGCATCAAACTGGTCCATACCGCAGGTGACGGGACGCGTCGGGTCTTCGCGGTGCACTATATCCTGAAGAAATTTTAACTCGGCTATTCCGTCTTCACCCCATTGTGAAGGCACTTCATTGCCTATACTCCACATTACTACCGAGGGATTATTGCGATAATGGCGAAGCATATTTACCATATCCTTTTCTGCCCAGTCAGCAAAGAGCGAGCCATATCCGTTTTTGGATTTCGGGCGGAACCCCCAGTCGTCAAAAGGCTCAAGCATGAGCATCATGCCCATTTCATCGCATAGTTCCACCAGTTCGGGGGCCGGCATATTATGGGATGTGCGGATTGCATCTGCGCCCATATCCTTGAGTAAACTTATCTGATGACGTAGAGCGGATTTATTTATGGCTGCCCCCAAAGGGCCGAGATCATGGTGATTGCATACACCCTTGAACTGCCTTTTTTCTCCATTGAGGAAAAATCCTTCTCCGGCTCTTACTTCAATGCTGCGGATTCCGAAGCGAGTGGTGTAAGTATCTACGATACGACCATCTGCTATGACATCTGTTTTGGCTGTGTATAATACGGGAGTCTCGGGAGTCCAGAGCTGCGGATTATCAACTCGGAAATTCTGAGTGGCGTCGACTCCGGGATAATACTTGTAATTGTGAGAGTCTTCAGTCACAGCCATTCCGTCAGGACCGAGAATGGTGGTGGTAAGAGTATAGACATCACCTTTATTGAGACCTTCGATCTCCGTGCGGAGCTTCACAGTGGCGTATTCGCGGCTTACGTATGGAGTAGTAAGTTGAGTGCCCCATACCGGAATGTGCACCTTGCCTGTGGTGAGTACATGTACATTGCGGTAAAGTCCGGCTCCCGGATACCAGCGCGAAGATTCAGGAAGATTCTCCAAAGATACTTCCAGCAGGTTCTCGCCTTTTTTTACGGCATCACTTGCGTCAGCATAGAAGGAGTTGTAGCCGTAAGGCCAATAAGCCACTTCCTTGCCGTTGACCTTAACTCGCGCATGGCTCATGGCGCCGTCGAAGATCAGAGTGGTAGCGGTAGAGTCAGGATTCTCTACATTGAATTTGGTATTGTAATATCCTTTTCCTATGTATGGCAATCCTCCTGTTCTTCCGGTTTTCCAAGTAGCGGTGGTTTCGCCGTTTTGCTCCACGGCCACTTTCTGAAGGTCGTTTTCACGGTCAAACGGACCGTAGATAGCCCAGTCGTGGGGAATGACAACCTGCTGCCAGGAGCTGCTGTCATTTGAAAAGCTCCAACCTTTCTTCAGCGTCACCGAGGATCGTTGAGCCGAAATACTCATGGAGATTGCGAGAAGGGAAGCGATGCAAAACAATTGTTTTATCATAGTAATAAAGTGTTTAGGATGCGAAGATAATAAAAATCTGCGACAATTGCAATGGTAACTCAGCATTGAGATAAGAAAAACCGTGGAGTCAGTCCGTCAGGGCTTCGTCCACGGTTATCTTATTATCTGCTCTCCGCAGGAGCGGAGAATTATTCATGTTGAAAAAATCAGATATGCGGACCGGCTGCTACAAGTGCTTTGCCGGCTTCGTTGGTTTCAAATTTCTTGAAGTTCTGGATAAACATCTCAGCGAGCTTCTTGGCCTTTTCATCCCATTCCTTAGGATCAGCGTAAGTATCTCGCGGGTCAAGAATCTTGGGATCAACACCCGGAAGTTCTGTTGGAATGGTGAAATCGAAATAAGGAAGAATCTTGGTAGGAGCCTTGTCGATGTCACCATTTAGGATATCGTCAATGATACCGCGAGTGTCGCGGATAGAGATGCGCTTGCCGGTGCCGTTCCAGCCGGTGTTGACCAGAT
>CAYNNV010000035.1:0-15202 GCA_964398625.1 uncultured Sangeribacter sp.
GATATATATCGCCGGTATACGGAAGAGCTTCTTAAAAACGGCAAGGCATATATTGCCTTCGACACTCCCGAAGAGCTGGAGAAAGCTCGCGCAGAAACTCCTAACTTCCAGTACGACGCATCTACCCGCATGAAGATGCGTAACTCCCTTACTCTCGGACGCGAAGAGACTGAGCGCCTTATTGCCGAAGGCACTCCCTACGTAGTGCGCTTCCTCATTGAGCCGGGGCGCGAAGTGGTGGTTGACGACATGATTCGCGGTAAGGTCACCATAAATTCTTCCATTCTTGACGACAAGGTGCTCTATAAGAGTGCCGACGATCTTCCCACTTATCACCTTGCCAATATCGTTGACGACCACCTCATGGAGGTCTCTCATGTGATACGCGGCGAGGAATGGCTCCCCTCAGCACCGCTCCATGTGCTCCTTTATGAAGCTTTCGGATGGAGCGACACTATGCCGCGCTTTGTCCACCTTCCCCTGCTGCTCAAGCCTGTGGGTAATGGCAAGCTCTCGAAGCGCGACGGCGACAAACTCGGTTTCCCCGTATTCCCCCTGCGCTGGACCGACCCTTCTACCGGTGCCGTATCGGAAGGTTATCGCGAGCAAGGTTATCTTCCTGAAGCTGTGGTCAACTTCCTTGCTCTGCTCGGATGGAACCCGGGCGACGACACGGAGCTTATGACTATGCCTGAACTTATTGAGAAATTCTCACTCGAACATTGTTCTAAAGCCGGTGCGAAATTCGATTATAAGAAGGGGGCATGGTTTAACCACGAATACCTCATGCGCCTCCCTGACGAAGAGGTAGCGCGACTCTTCCGCCCGATTCTCAAAGAGAAAGGGCTCACCGGATATTCCGATGAATATATAGCCCGCGCACTCGGCATGGTAAAGAACCGCGCCAACTTCGTACATGAACTCTGGGATCAGGCTGACTTCTTCTTCCGCGCTCCGGAGAAATATGCAGCCAAGGATGTGCGCAAACGCTGGCAGCAAGAGACTCCGGCGATTATGAAGGAGCTGATTGAAGTACTGCAGGGAATTGACGACATGACCTCGGCCAACGCCGAAAAGATAGTGCTTGACTGGATCGCAGCCAAAGGTTATCACCTCGGCAACGTGATGAATGCCTTCCGCCTCGCTGTGGTGGGCGCCTGCCGCGGCCCGCACATGTTTGACATCACCGAGCTTATGCCTAAAGAGGAGGTGATCGCCCGCATAGATAGAGCCATCTCTAATATCCCCGTACCGGAGAAATGACGCTTTCAGGATTAATGTCCGGCATTGTGGCATCAGTCTACAATGCCGGCATATATACATATTCCTCAGCCGTGGCTCTCGCCTCGCTCAAGTCGGAAAAGGCCGCCAAGCTTCGTCGAGGTGAGCGCCGGGCACTGAGTCATATAGCGAACTGCATAGAAAAGAATGACGAGGGAAGCAAGTGGATCTGGATTCACGCAGCCTCGCTCGGTGAATTCGAGCAAGGCCGTCCGCTTATTGAGATGATTCGGCGCCGTAAACCGGAGCTGAAGATATTACTTACATTCTTTTCTCCCTCGGGCTATGAGGTGAGAAAAGACTATCAGGGCGCTGACTGCGTGGCCTATCTCCCTTTTGACACCCCGGCCAAAGCCCGCCGCCTGGTAAAGCTCGTCAAGCCCGAGATGGCCATATTCGTGAAGTACGAGATTTGGCGCAATTACCTCACAGCACTGCATGAGTCAGGCATACCGGCATATCTCATCTCGGCTCACTTCCGCCCTGATCAGGTATTTTTCCGCCGCTGGGGTGGATGGTACAGAGACCTTCTGAGAATGTTTACCCGCATTTTTGTGCAGGAAGATGATTCTCTGAGGCTGCTTGAAAAGATAGGACTCACAGAGGCTGAAATTGCCGGCGACACACGTTTCGACCGCGTCACCGACATCATGCGCACCACTCGCAGCATACCGGCTCTGGAGCGCTTCACAGCCGGTCAGGAGCGCGTATTCATAGCCGGCTCGAGCTGGCCCCAGGATGAAGAAATTTATCTCCCAACGCTCCGCAAAAACGTCGGTAGAATTAAGACTATAATCGCTCCCCACGAGTTTAACCCGCGCCGCCTGCAGGAACTCATCGCCGCCGCTCCCGGGAGATGCGTACTACTCTCGCAGACCGACGAAAATCCTGCACTTGCCGACGATGCCGACTGCATAATTATTGACTGCTTCGGTCTCCTCAGCTCGGCCTACCGCTATGCCGACGTAGCCTACATCGGGGGCGGATTCGGTGCCGGAATTCATAATCTCAACGAGGCCGCCGTATATGGGATACCGGTGATATTCGGGCCAAAGCATCAGAAATTCGTTGAAGCTCACCAACTCATTGAGGCAGGGGGTGGATTCACAATATCATCAGCGGAAGATTTTGAGGCTCGCATGACTCAGCTGAGCAATGAATCCATACGCCTTGATTGCGGCCAAAAAGCCGGAGCATACATAAAAAGCAAACTCGGCGCAACCGAAAAAGTCTTCAACGCAATCTTTTAGAAAGTCTTCAATTTTTCAATCCGCTTACACTCAATCATAGTGGCCTTACCAAAATTGGATCCTTCATCCATTTCCGACGGCGAATTAGGCTGTGGCTGCATCACATCGTTTATCCTCACCGTCGTGATAGTCTATCTTGTGGTGACCGTAGGGCACCGGCCATTCTCCATTCTGCTGGTGATCGGCGTGTGGTGCATTGCCTTCGCCGGCTTCGGCCTGCTCCTCCGCATAAGATACGCCCTCAGATACGGCAACAGACCGACGGAGGAAGACGAAGATAAGGATAATGGCGGAAATGGCAATAACAATGGCGAGAACGGTAATGACGACGGGCACGATTTACCGCATGACCCTCACGACTTCTTCGGAATTAACTAATACGCACCGAGCTCCGAAAGCCTCGTAAGTTGCAAGGTGGCCCGTAGCCCCGACAGGGGCGATGTTACCGTAAAACCGCGGATGGAATCCCGAAGGGATGAAATCCGTGGAAGCGGTACACCTTGATACAGAGTGCCGATAGGTACGATGTTATTGTTAGCCGAGGGTGGAGCGAAGCGCAACCCCCGGAAAGCGGAGCGGATGATGGCCTAACTCACCTGCGGATTAACCCTTCAACCTCACCAACACTCAACCTTCGGGGCAACGCACCGACTTTTACCATGAAATACCTTTATAGTTCAGGATTTTCTTTGCATCAGAACTACCATTTACAGCCGCTTTCTTTAACCATTCTATTGCTATTGTAGTATCCTGAGGCACGCCTTCACCGTTATAATAGCAAACGCCTAAATTACACTGCGCCGCGGCATTTCCTTGCTCGGCAGCTTTACGATACCATTTCACCGCCTCGGCATAATCCTGTGCAACGGCTTCCCCATTATAATAGCAAAGTCCTAAATTACACTGCGCCAGGGCATTTCCTTGCTCGGCGGCTTTGCGATACCATTTTACCGCCTCTGAATAATCCTGGGGAACTCCTTGACCTTTCTTATAGAAATAGCCCAAATTAAACTGTTCGAGAGCGTCTCCCCTCTCTGCCTTAACTTTTGTCACATTAATTAGTGAATGATCGCTTTTATACTCACACATCTCCAAAAGTTCTCCGCAAGTATCACATACGGGGTGTTTACCGAGGAATTCACATTTCTCCTCTAAAATTCCGCAAACATCACATACCGGATGTTTACCGCTGTATCTGCATCTGTCCTGAAGTTCTCCACAAATTTGACACACGGGATGTTTCCCTGAATACCGGCAATTGTTGATCGTCTTCCCGCACACTGTGCATGTGGGTTTCGGTTCCGGTTTAGGTTGTGGCTTCTGAGTCTGTTTTGGGGTGGTTTGTTTCTGTTGTGCCTCTTGAGTTTTAGGCTTTGGCTTAGGTTTTTCAACAGGCGGCGGCGCAGTATGCTTCCCCTTGCATATTAACAACTGCTTTCCGCAAACTTTGCATTTTTGCCTCTGGATTACATCACCATAAGCTACAAAGCTAATCATAGCCATCAATAAGCAGAGATTTATAAAAACCTTACATATCCTTTTCATTATCTGATAATTTATCGTTTCAAATATTTATACTATCTGAGCTTACGCTATTAGTTTGCAAAATTCTGTTCATTCCCGTTTACTACGTCAGCCGAAAAACTGTTGTCAGCGTTATACCATTTTCCATTATAGGGCTCTCCATTTTGGAAAGAGCCTTTAAAATAGCTTTGATCAGGCAATACATAAGTTCCTCTGTATATATATCCATCTTTAATCACACCTGTAAATGCTTCTCCGGTCGTATAGATCAGGGTGGCGGTTCCGGTAGTATCATTACACAAACCATCCACAAAGTTACCTACGTATGTAGCGGCAGGAATATTTTTATATTTTTCAAATTTTGCCACTCCTTTACCATTAGGTAATGCCCCGACCGAATCAATCAAAGCACCGGTATAGCTATATTGACGCATATTTTCAGGTCCGGAATCAACATTTATTAATGTATCTTTTACCTGCAGAGTATCTGCCTTTGCCAATATAGATCCCTGATTAGAAGTAGAAGCCGGGATAAATTTTAAAGCGACACAGCCCATCACAATAAGAGCCGCAGCAACATAACAGAGAATCTTTAAATTAGTAGATTTGTTATCGATTTTCTTTTTTGAAGAAGTGAGTTGGGGATTAATAGGCTTTCGAGGATCAACGGACTTTTGTGGCTCAACCGACTTTTGAGACACCCGGCTCACTATCTCCATATATTGATAGTCTTCTGTGTCCTCCTCTACTTCTATAAGCAGATCAGTATCTTCTTCATCTTGTCCCTCTGTAGAGACTTCCTCATATTCCGACTTCTCCTTTTCTTCCAACAGCTGTCTTACTTCAGCTACATTCTGAGGGCGTCTCTTTTTACTTTGACTCATCAACTTGATTATCAGGTCTTTTATTTTCGTCTCAGGCATATTAAATGCGTCAGAGCCCTCTTCATTGATATCCGAGGGGTGGGGCGGCCGCTTATTTGTGAGTAGATTATAAATAGTTGCCCCGAGAGAGTAAAGGTCGGTAGAACAATCTATTCTGTTGCTGTTTCCCTCAACCAATTCCGACGGCGCATACCCGGGTGTATGGGAGTAAAGACTGGAAGTGGTAGTATGCCCCTCTTTTTCACTATTGACCTGTTTGCTTGAACCGAAGTCTATAAGTTTTACCGTCCCTTTTCTATCCACCATTATATTTCCGGGCTTAATATCCAGGTGATATAATGGACCTCCGTTCCCGTCCGGCTCCGGTGGCAAAGTGTGGAGATATTCAAGGGCATCTAATATCTGCGGCAATATCTTCCCCATCACTTCTTCTTCACTTAAAGGAGTATTGGTAGACTTAAGACGCTGCGACAGACTCTCCCCTTCTATATATTCCATCACATAATATTGAGTTCCGTTCTCTTCAAAAAGATCTGTCACCCTTACTATATTCTCATGCTTCAATACAGCCAGCCTTTCAGCTTCATGCTTGAATTTTCTCTTTAATACTTCAAAGATGTGAGAATTATCACTATTACTAATTGAAACATTAAGTCCGGACTCTTCACGATGGCATATATCTTTGATAAACAGCTCCTTAATAACAACCGTTGCAACCACCTTATCGCCTACATACCTTTCGGCCTTATATGTATTTCCAAACCCGCCGGAGGCAAGATAGCCGATTATAGAGTATCTTTCAGATAATCGCGTGCCCTCTTTGAGCATCCCTTTTTTTCTGTTGATGTCCATATCGTCTTATCTCCTTTGTCGTTTGATGATCCCTTGCACTTGTTCTTTATCTGCAGGTTTCGATGAAACATCTTTTTTCTTAGAGTTAGTGGAAAGGCCTATATATCCTAAAGCGATAATGATAATTAGGCAAATAATCACCGGAATAATCCACCGCTTCCACGAGCCGTTTTTCCTTACTTCTCTTGTCTTATTCTTATGTGAAGATGCAATTTTCGGAGCGACATTAGTGACCCCCCTATCAGTATCGGAAGACTGAATTGATCCTTCAGCTCTATCATCTTCTACCGTTGCCACTTCTATCAGAATAGCGGTATTATTGTCATTCGTATTCCTGCTGCTACATTCCTCCTGCAATTTCTTTATGCGCTCGTCCGGAGATTTCTTCGTCAGCAGGATTCGGCATAAATCGTCATTGTCTAATTTTTCTACCACCCCGTCCGTACAAAGCAAGAAAAGGTCTCCGGGCTTAATATCCCTTATGATATTGTAGGTGGCTTTTTCACGATAATCCTGATGAGGCTGAATGGCACGGGTTATCACATTGCGGCGAGGATACGTCCTGGCCTCTTCTTCGGTAATCTCTCCGGCAGCTATAAGATCATTCACAAGCGAGTGATCACGGGTCTGAAAGACTACTCCTTTCCCGGGACGCATTTGATAAATACGGCTGTCGCCGATATGAGCTATTAGGATACCGTCACGGCAAATACTGAGAAAAACCAGAGTAGTACCCATTTTCTTTAATGAATCGCTATGGTCAAGTTGATCCAGCTCCGAATATGCAGAATCAAGAGCGTGTTCAAAGATTCTTTTCTCCTCGTCCACACTCTGAAATCCATGTTCTGAGGTTTCCTTCCCGATAACTGTAGCCACACAATTACTGGCTACTTCTCCCTTTTCGTGTCCACCCATTCCGTCGCATATCAGGAATACGTGCTGTTCAGAGGATTTACCGAATTCAAGTGGATAGTAAGCATCCTCCTGATTCGGTTTGTTTCCCTGAGCAGAATAAAACACAGATTTTAGAATCTCAATATCCATTCGGTTACTCTATTATTCAGCATCTCAATGACGGAATCTCATATACATTGACGAATACATCCATCTTTCTACCGGCATTAGACAGTCATTTACTTTCAGATAGACAATAACATCTTTGATAAGTTCTATATCATCCGTCAAAGTAGGATTCATAGCAAAACCCCGAATTGTATTCCAAGTCCTTAGCCGAAATCGATTTCTGTGGTTAGTATACTCTGCAAAGATAGGTATTTTCGGGCTGTATCCAAAATCTAATCCAAAATTATTTGGCTTTATCTTTTGGCTGTTGTCCCGGATATTAAGCTCGGTTTAGCTTGATTAATTTGACGATTTTGCGGGGGACGATTTTTTTGCTTAACTTTGTGGTCTGATTAACCAATCGTATTTGAATTTTGGATACTGACCCTTTGCCGAGCTCTCCCGGCTCTCTATTGCTTTTATTGAATATTCTCTCTTTCCATGCTCCCGAATCGGGAGTGGGGTGGCTTATCGTGATTGTAAGCATCGCTGCCCTGTGTCTGCTTATTTCCGCTTTCGTCTCCGGCAGCGAGATCGCTTTCTTTGGCCTTACCCGCGATGAGATGGACGATTTCCGCCATGCTGACGACCCCACTTCTCGCCTCGTGATGAAGCTCCTGCGCAATTCGGAGCGACTGCTTGCCACCATCCTGATTTCTAACAACATGGTGAATATCACGGTGGTTGTGCTGCTCACTTTCGCCATCAATCAGACCGTCAAATTCTCCGGCCCCACCGTGCAGTTTGTACTGGAGACTGTCGTACTCACTTTCCTACTGCTGCTCTTCGGTGAGATTTTTCCGAAGCTTGTGGCCCGAAACCGCACTTCCCGTTGGGTTCGTCGCTCTGCCCGGGGCGTATGGTTTCTCTACCGTCTGCTGGCATGGCCGTCAAAATTGATGGTGCGCTCAAGCTCACTGGTCTACAAAATTGTGGGTCGCAAACAGGTGAATCTTTCCGCCGAGGAACTTTCCCACGCTCTCGAGATTTCCGACGTTAAGTCAGAGAAGGACAAGGAGATGCTTGAAGGGATTCTTACTTTCGGCGAGAAGAAGGCTTCCGACATTATGATTTCGCGCGTCGACGTCACGGCCATCGAGTATCACGACTCGCTTAGCGAGGTGATCACTACCCTGCGCAATACAGGCTATTCCCGCATCCCGGTCTATGACACGTCGCAAGACTCTATCCGCGGCATTCTCTACGGCAAAGACCTGCTCCCTTATATCGGTAAGCGCGACGACACTTTCCGATGGCAGACTCTGCTGCGAAAGGCCTATTTCGTACCCGAATCGCGCCCTATCGACGACCTGCTTGAAGACTTCCGCAAGCGCAAGATTCATATCGCTATCGTTGTGGATGAATACGGAGGCACTTCGGGGATTGTAACAATGGAGGATATTATTGAAGAGATTGTCGGCGATATTGACGATGAATATGACGATGACGAAAAGCTCTTCAAGCGTATCAACGACAATACTTACACCTTCGAGGGGCGCACACCGCTCACTGACTTCTGCCGAATCACCGGCGTTGACGAGGAGGAATTCGGAGATATTGGGGAAGCGGAGACTGTGGCCGGCCTGCTGTTGGCAGTCAAGGGCGATTTCCCCTCTGAGAAGGAACCTATCGTTGTGGGGCGTTGTCGCTTCCTTGTGCTTGACATTGAGAGGCACCGAATCACTTCGGTAAGGGTGAATATCTCTCCGCGCGAGAAAAAAAATGACAAAGACTCAGACTAAAAGAAATCTATTGACACTATGGACCAAGACCTTATATATGACATATTCAATACTCCGGCCGGAGTAAAGATAGAGGCAGTAAGCGGAGGCACCGGATTGAGTGAAAAGGTGCACCGTGCCCTTGCCCGCCAAGTCTGGCAGGAGAATGGTCCGGAAGGTTATCGTGTGATTGAGCACTTTCCCAACGGTGCACCGCGACATTCCGAGATTGAGTCACGCATTTCCGTGAGCCACTGCGCGGGTATGTTCGTAGTTGCTTCACTCCCCCGCACTCCTGAGGCCGACCTTGCAGTATTCAATCCACGCACAGCAATGGGTGTGGATTGCGAGCCCCTATCGCGCGAACAGGTCATGAACGTGCGCGACAGATTCCTCTGCCGCGAAGAGATGGAAATAGTGCCTCACACTACTGAAGCCACTCTCCTCGCATGGACGGCAAAGGAAGCATGCTATAAGGCGGCCATGACCGAGGGATTGCCATTCACCACAGCTATTCGTATCATCTCGCTTCCTGATGCTCTGACAGGTGCAACCGGCGAAGCCCGTATTGCGCTCCCGGAAGGTGAACAATCTCTCAGTCTGTACGCAATGATCTACGAAGGATTTATAATCTGCATAGCCTACAGCCCCAAATGCGCGGCTTTTAAACGCAAAAAACAATAATATTATATTTATGAAAAAATTAGCATTTCTCCTCAGCACCATCGTACTGATGCTCGCGTCCTGCTCCAAAGACTCTGAAGGACTGGAAAATCTTTTACGCCACATACCGGCCGACGCCACTACAGTAGCCGGCATTAATGTCAAAAGTACACTTGAAAAAAGCGGTTGCAAGGTTGATGGGTCTAAAGTAGTAGTCTCTGATGAACTGAAAGAGATTTTGAAAAATGATCGCCAACTCTCCAAGGTCTTCAATATCGTATCCACCGTAGATGCCGGCGTAAAAATTGACTGGGTCGGAGTCTTCGCAATGGGAGGCAAGGTTTATATACTCGGACCTATTGACAATGAGAAGAGATTCCGCTCATATATAGAAAATTATGAGCACGCTAAATTCTCAAAATCCGGCAAAATAGAGACAGCCGGCAACTGGGCAATAGCCGACGGATATTTCTGGACCTCGATCACATCACTTCCCGCTGACCGGGTTGAAGATTTCTCATCGCTCCCGGAATCCAAGTCATGGGCAGCTAAGAAATATACCGAAAAGCTGGTGGAGGAAGCTGATGATGCCTTCGCAGTGTGCGACGTCACCTCAATCACTTCCTTGCTCGGCAATTCCTCTCAGTCGCAACTCGTGGCCATGGGGATGGGGATGATGTTCAATGATCTCAACTATATCGCTCTGCACGTTGATATTGAGAAAGACGGCTTTGAAATAGAGGCGGATATGCTTAATTCCAACTTCACCCGCGCCGAATATCTGCTCCCCAAAGTTCCTGTTGATACATCTGTTATAAGCAGCATTACGGAATCAGCCGATGTAGTCACTGCCATTTCAGTGCCCTCTGCGCTCGTAGACAAATTCAGCTCACTGCTCAAGCTGGCCGGCGAAGATGGTGATGCACTCAATGCAATTGACGGCACTCTGGCCATTGCTTACTCGGCAAGTGAAGGGAAAGGAGTGATCCAACTTAAAGATGCCGCTGCCGCCGACAATGTAAAAAAAATGCTCGCCTCCAATATCAAAAACGGATTCAGCAGCTCAATGACCGGCAACAACCTATTCTTCACCTTCAACAATCCTGATCCCGTCAGCGGAAATTCTCTCAAATCTCCGGCTGCATACTTCAACAAAGCCCTTGCCGGCTTTGCCGCCAACGCCACTTACTGCGATGTGCCCGAACCGGGCTACTTCTCCCTCATGCTCGTGCCCGAAGACAACAGCGTAAAAATCAAAGCTCACCTGAAGACCATAAAAAATCCGATTGTGGTTCTTTTAGGCGACCCTTACGCTCTCCAAAACGAGGATTAACCCCCGACTGCCACAGTCTTATTAACTCTCAAAATAGCAAGCTGTGAATCAGATCAGCACAATCACTCTTGAGAACACGCTTCCACGAGTCTTTATCAACGAAAAAATACCCACTTCGGAAATATGGCGCCAATGCGTCACTTTCCGAAAGGGGGAAATCTACGTCATAGAAGCTGCCAGCGGCACGGGTAAATCATCGCTTTGCGCCTATATCTTCGGGTCACGACGTGACTACGACGGTCGCATCCTCTTCGATGGCACAGACATAGCCACGCTTTCCAAAGAGCAGTGGCAGCAGCTCCGGCGCACGTCTCTGGCCTATCTCCCTCAGGAGCTGGCCCTATTCCCCGAACTTACCGCACTGCAGAACATCCGCCTCAAAAACTCACTTACCGACTTTGTCAGTGAGCGCGAAATATCGCATTGGCTCGAAGCACTGGGCATTGATTCCAGAGCGGATTATCCGGTAGGAAAGATGTCGATCGGGCAGCAACAGCGCGTAGCCATAATCCGCGCCATCTGCCAGCCGTTCTCATTCATCCTCCTTGACGAGCCAGTATCTCACCTTGACGAAGCCAACAACCGCGCAGCAGCTCAGATCATCACGGAAGTAGCTGCTGCTCAGGGAGCTTCTATAATAGCAACTTCCGTGGGAAATCGTCTTCTCATTGACGAGAACCTAACTCTTCGCCTATGAATCTCATAAATCGTCTTCTCAGGAAAAACCTCTCGCGAGCCCAAGTGGCCGGATTCATCATATCCAACTTTATCGGCATGGCAATCGTCATAGCCGGCGTGCAGTTCTATCAAGACGTGCGCTCAATCTGGGAGAGTGAAGACAGCTTCATACGGAAAGATTATCTCGTAATCAACAAGAAAGTCACTTCCCGCAATACCCTCGGCGAAGACGCCTCATTCTCGGAGTCAGAAATCGCCGACATTGAGGCTCAGCCATGGGTGCGCAAGGTAGGACGCTTCTCCCGCATAGACTATCGGGTGTCAGCCGCTGTCAATACTTCCAACCACAACATGTCGACCTATATGTTTTTCGAGAGCATACCCTCGGAGTTCATTGATGCCGGCAAGGGAAATTGGAGCTACACTGAGGGAAGCAACGAAGTGCCTATTATCATCTCAAAAGACTATCTCACGCTCTACAACTTCGGCTTCGCCGCCTCAGCCGGTATGCCTCAGATGACCGAACAGATGCTCTCCTCGGTGCCGCTCTCACTCACTCTCACTTCCGACGATTCTTCACGCTCAGCCACTCTGCAGGGGCGTGTAGTAGGATTTTCCAACCGCCTCAACACCATCCTTGTGCCTGAGGAATTCATGCTCCTGAGCAACAAGACTTTCGGCACGGCAAAGACTCAGCTTCCCTCGCGACTGATTATTGATGTCAGCAGTCCCGGAGATGTGGCTATAGCAGAATATCTTGACGCTCACGGACTCGAGGTAGCGGGCGATCAGAGCAAATCGCAGGCAAGCTATTTCCTAAATGCCGTCACCGGAGTAGCTCTCGGCGTAGGATGCGTTATCACCATTCTCTCCTTCTTCATACTGATGCTGTCAATCTCTCTGCTTATGCAGAAAAACCGTGCCAAGCTACATCTTCTTATCAATTTAGGATTTGAACTGAAAGCCGTGGCGCGCCCTTATTGCTCGCTCATCATCGCCGTCAGCATCCTCTCCCTTATACTGGCCTTTGCCGCCATGCTCATATTCCGCAGCTTCTATATCGGCGCAATAGCCGGCATCGGTGGCGGCACAGGAATAATGTGGCTTGCCCCGGCCATAGGAGTGCTCCTTGCTGCCGCAACAGCAGTCCTCAACATCTTGGCAGTCCGCCGCACTGTCAACGGAGCCTTCTACAGCTAAGCCTTCCAAAGAGGTCTGAGAGACGATGGCCGAGGTCAAAGTTAGATGGCTTATGCAGCTGAGAGGTACGTTGACAATAGTACATGAGCCTTAACAATGCCATCAGCTTTCCGGGGGTTGCGCTTCGCTCCACCCTCGGCTAACAATAACATCGTACCTATCGGCACTCTGTGTTGGGGTGGGCTTCCTTCCACGGATTACGTCCTTTCAGGACTTCATCCGCGGTTTTACGATACCATCGCCCACTCCGTGGGCTAATCCCTAAGAGTCAACGTATCCAAAAAGCAACCTCAGTCCTCGTCTTGCTGACTTTATGATGCAGTTGTCCACTCCGTGGCTAATTGCCTAAGAGTCAACGTATCCAAAAAGCTACCTCAGTCCTCGTCTTGCTGACTTAATGATGCAGTCGCCCACTCCGTGGGCTAACCGCCTAAGTGTTCACGTATCACACAGCTACCTCTATGTTCATCTCTCAGTCCTAACGATGTCGCCCCCCCACTCCGTGGGCTAATCCCTAAGAGTCAACGTATCCAAAAAGCTACCTCAGTCCTCGTCTCGCAGACTTTATGATGCAGTTGTCCACTCCATGGGCTAAGCGCCTAAGAGTCAACCCGTCCTCACAGCTACCTCAGCCCTTGTATCTTTGACCTCTAACCTCGTACCCCGGCTTTACCCTTGTAACTCTGCCTTCTCACTTCGTAACTCACCCCTCTGACCTGACAATACCATCTTCCGCTCTGCGGACTCTTACGCTCCCAAAAAGTATTAAAGGATGCAAAAAGAGCGAAAGTGATAGCATATTTTAGTTAAATCCGTTAATTAACAATGTTAAAGAGATATGCTAAAACCTATTCTTACGTTAAAATGCTTACTTTTGCAATCTACGATATTTAATTGCATACATCTGTTCTTATAGATGCGTGAAGTGCTGCTTTAATTAGACTTAAAATTATTACTTTTTTATACTAACCCGATGTAAAACCAAATTAATTTCTCCATGAAGAACGTTTGTTTTCACATGAACAGGAAGTTATGGGCGACAATGGCTATGCTGTTGTTGTTTACGCTTCCGGCGTTTGCCCAGAAGATCACAGTGCACGGCACAGTGACCGATGAGACGGGCGAAACGCTCATCGGTGCTACCGTAATGGAAAAAGGCACCGCGAACGGTACTGCCACGGACCTCGACGGCAACTACACGCTCAACGTCAATCCCGACGCTGTAATTGTAGTATCATACGTGGGATATTCTCCCGAGGAAAAGGCAGTCAACGGCCACACTACCCTAAACTTCGTGCTTGCCGAAAACTCCACTATGCTCGCCGAGACAGTGGTCATTGGCTACGGTAAGGTTAAGAAGACCGACGCAACCGGCTCGGTTGCAATGGTGCTTCCCGATGAAGTTGAGGCCGGCCTCGCCACCTCTGCCCAGGATCTGCTCGTAGGCGCAAGCCCGGGCGTAGTTGTCACTACCAACGGCGGTAACCCTAATGGCGGCGGTACTATCCGTATCCGCGGCGGCTCATCACTCTCAGCATCAAATGACCCGCTCATCGTGCTTGACGGTGTGCCCCTCTCCGGAGAAGGCTTCGGCTCAACCAACCCGCTCGGCATGATCTCGCCTGACAACATCGAGTCGATGACTATCCTTAAGGACGCATCCGCTACTGCTATCTACGGTTCGCGTGCATCAAACGGTGTTATCATCATCACTACCAAGAAGGGTAAATCCGGTCGTCCGCAGGTAAACTTCTCTGCTAATGTATCAGTGAATACACCCCGACATATCCTCAAGACCATGAATGCTTCTCAGTTCTCCTCAATGATTAAAGACTTCTGGGGAGCTGACTCTCAGGCTGCCGATGCGCTCGGCAATGCCGATACCAACTGGCAAAAAGAGATTCTTCGCACCTCAATCTCTCAGGATTATAACCTCTCTGTAGGCGGTACAGTAGGATTCCTTCCCTACCGCATATCCGGTTCTTATACCGACAACGAAGGTATCGTGAAAAACTCCAGAATGCAGCGCGTGACCGCCGGATTCAATCTTAACCCGAAATTCTTCAACGGCTTGCTTCAGATCAATGCCAATGTGAAGGGTTATTATATCCGTCAGCGTTCTATCGATATGGGTGCAGTCAACAGTGCTCTCAGCGTTGACCCCACTCGTCCGGTTCACGTATATGAAAATTCAGGTCTTGCCGCATATCCTTATTTCTACAACGGCTGGTCCACTTCAACTTCAGGCGGCAATGTATTCAACTCCCAGGGTGTGCTCAACCCCTTGGCTCAGGTTGAGGATCCTTCTGAAATCTACAGCGTATGGCGCTCCAACGGCAATCTCCAGATTGACTACGCATTCCATTTCCTCCCCGACCTGCACGTTAACCTCAACCTCGGTTACGACGTAGAAAAGGGTGAAGAAAACTACACTGTAGCAGCCAACTCTCCGATTGCTTGGAATAACAACAATAAGAACGGTGCCGGCTACACTTATAATAAATATGAACTTCGCCGCAACACCCTCCTGGACGTATATCTCAATTATAAGAAATATGTAGAATCCATCTATTCTGATTTCGATGTAATGGCAGGTTATTCATGGCAGCGTTTTGACGATTTCGGCCATGAGAACAACAACCTGATCGAAACTCCCGGATTCAACGTATCAGGCGGTAAACTCTACATTGACGATGCCTCTGCAGCCGCTGTCGGCACAACTTATCGTCCCGAACACTACTGGAACACCGGACG
>CAYNNV010000036.1:0-15082 GCA_964398625.1 uncultured Sangeribacter sp.
CTCGGCGGGAACGCACCCAACCTCTGACATCAACTTCGGTGCCGGCTAATGCTTCGGGGCGGGCAAAAATTTCCTTTATAGTTGTTCTTTTTATATCTTTCATATTATCAACAATTTATTCAAACGACCCCATTCTGAGATAGTTCACTTCGTCCTGAGTGAGATAGCGCCAGCGACCGCGGGGAAGATTCTTCTTGGTAAGACCGGCAAAGTATACTCTATCGAGCTTGACTACCCTGTAACCAAGTGCCTCGAATATTCTGCGCACTATACGGTTGCGTCCGGAATGAATCTTGATACCTACCTGATTGCGGTCGGTGTCAGAAGCGTAAGAGATCTCGTCGGCATGAATTTCACCATCTTCAAGCTCAATGCCTTGCTGAATCTTCTGCAGCTCCTCTTCGCTTATATCCTTGTCAAGCCATACGTGATATATCTTCATCTTCACGTATTTTGGATGCGTGAGTTTGGAGGCGAGATCGCCATCGTTAGTAAGCAGGAGCACCCCGGTAGTGTTGCGGTCGAGGCGCCCTACGGGATATATGCGTTCGCGACAGGCATTCTTGACGAGATCAAGTACTGTGGTGCGACCGTTGGGATCATCTGATGTGGTGACGCAATCTTTAGGCTTGTTGAGCAGCACATAGCACTTGCGTTCGGGAGTAACCACTTCATCCTTGTATTCCACTACGTCGGAGCGGCTGATTTTGGTGCCGAGCTCTGTGATGACCTCGCCATTGACCTTGATGAGTCCTTCGAGGATATATTCATCAGCTTCACGACGTGAGCAGAGTCCTGCATTTGCAAGGTACTTGTTGAGACGAATCGGTTCGTTCGGATCAATATCTTCAAGCACGTAGTCTATCTGACGCGGGCGCTGCGGACGATTGTTGGGGCGATTATTATATCGGTTTTGGAATCCGTGGTTGTTCTGATATCCTCCCTGATTGTTATAGCGGTTGTAACCACCGCCCTGATTATTATACCGGCGTGGCTGGAATCCATTCTGACGGTTCTGATTGTAGCTGCCCTGACGGTTCTGGTTGTAGCTGCCCTGACGGTTCTGGTTGTATCCGCCCTGACGGTTCTGGTTGTATCCGTCCTGATTGTAGTACTGACGATTCTGATTGTAGCCGCCTTCGCGATTGTTATTGTATTGGCGTTGCTGATATCCACCCCGGTTATTATATTGACGGTTCTGATTGTATCCGTTCTGATTATTGTACTGACGGGGCTGATAAGGCCGCTGGTATTGGCGGGGCTGATAGCCGCTTTGCTGCTCCTCATTATTGTCAGAGCCTTCGTGATTGCGGTTATAAGTCTGATTGTTGTTATACCGGTTCTGGTTGTATCCGCCTTGATTGTTGTACTGGCGGGGCTGATAGCCACCCTGATTGTTGTACTGACGGGGTTGATAGCTACCCTGATTGTTGTACTGACGAGGCTGATACTGGCGGGGTTGGTAATTGCCTTGATTGTTGTACTGGCGAGGCTGATAGCCTTCAGTCTGACGTTGAACTCCTTCGCCGGAGGGATAATTTACTTTTTCATATTGCTTGTCCGCCTCCGTTTTTTCTGTCAAGGGAGCGCCGGTTGCGACGCTGATACGCGGACGTTTGGGTTTCTTTTCTAAATCCATTTTTGCCTGGTTGTTCATTTTCGGCCCGGCATCGCTGCCCGGCTATTGATTGTGTTTTTTTACTTCAAATTATGGTATTTAATGCTGTAGGGAAAATCACTTCCTCATATTTTTTCGAGTGCAAAGTTACATATTTTTTCACATAGCTCAAAATCGCACCGCCAATATGAAATCAGGCAATTAGCGGAGTATGATTTTGTGGGTTTCGTTGAGGCCGTCGGGGTATTCTATATTGAGCAGATACAGGCCTGCGTCTGCGTGCGACATATCTATAGAGTCTGTAGTACGCGCATCGTGGAGCAAGACGCCTTCGGCATTGTAGATCTCCACGAAAGACACTCCCTCACCAGCATTGACGTGGATGATTTTGTCGTTGACCGACACAGAAGAGCGGAAGTTTCTCTCAGCCTCAACTCCCTTCACTCCGTTGACTTCAGGGAGAGCACCTTTCTTCACTCCCTGGAAGAACATTGATACCGGTATATCGCCCTGCTTCTCGGGAAATTCTGTAGCAATGACACGCACCTTCACTTTGTGTGTGCCTTTCTCCACACTACCCAGACGGATGATTCGGTTGTCGATAACGTCGCCGGGACACCAATTTGAGAAAGATTGCCATGCGGCATCAGATTTTTTCGACATCCCGTAGATGCCGTTGGCCTGAGTATTGTACTGACGAAAAGGCTCGCATGATTCTCGTCCGGGTATATAAGTCAGGAGGTTTTCGTCGTCAAAATACACCATGTGGCGGCGGCGATTGTATTCTTCGCCTCCTGAATTTGCACCGTGATTTGAGGTGACGAGCACAATCTGGGCGTCTTCACAGTCTTCCGGCACCTCGAATTCCCAGGTCTTTACGCAGAGTCCAATCTGATCGGTGCATCCTTCCTGATAATTATTGAGGTTCTTGCCGCGATGCTCGGGCTTCTTCATTACTATGGGTACTAGCACATTGTTGAAGTCGTTGGCTACAGGAGTATCATCGGTATAGAATTCGAGAGTACCTAAGAATACGTCGTTTCTGTCGGCGCATCCCTTGATCTGCTGGTTGGCAGCGTATGGTATACCAAAGAGCTCAAACTCCATCCATATATCATATTTCTCACGCAAAGCAGCATCGTGCATGATAGGGCTAAGATAGTCCATCCAGTAATGGTAGGGCACGGTGTCGGGCTGCTTGTTCATATTCATGAATGGGGTGATAAAGCGGCCCAACTCCAAGCGTTGTGTCTCGAAGGGATTGTAAGTCTCCTCCCCTTTCGGTACGAGGGCAATATTGATATTGCCGATACGGTCGTAGTTGTCGCAGCAAGCCTTGATGTGTATATCCATGTCGACAGTCTTGCCAAAGGAATCAAGGACATCATCGGTAAGACGCACGGCATATAGGGAATTTTCGTGACGAAGAATACCATCGCCACTCTCAAGATCGGGATTATTGCTTACAGAGGCGTATCCGTCATAGAAAGTCACTGCATCATATATCTTGATCACCTTGGTATTATCGGCTTGTGAAGGAAGCGCGGTAACCGCAGCGAGTGACAATGCTGAAAGAAAGGTAGTAATAAATTTCATTAGTCTTGATTGATATTGTAATATATAATAATTCTAAAATATAATTCGCGAATTGTTCAAGCACTTTCATCGCGCAATGCGGAGGAATGCTCTGTATTCTACTGTATATTGTTTACATACTGAATAGTGTATCTGCCTATATAACGCAAATTTCGCTTATAAATTATCCTCAGAAGACTCCATAAGCCATTATCTCCGGTGCTCGCCATGAATAAGCTTGTCGGGGATAGTGTATTTCTTCGGCGCTATTCAGTTCAGCGACGTTTGGTGCGTTTTGCTCCGGTGGTGCGCTCAATACCTTCGGCTATATTATTGAAGATATTATCCACAACTCCGCTCCCCTGGACCGGAATATAGTTGCCTTTCTGCTGATAGAAATCTTTGAGAGGCTGGGTCTGCTTATGATATACGTCGAGGCGGTTCTTTATAGTCTCGAGATTGTCGTCGGCACGTCCGGTCTGTTGTCCACGCTTGAGCATACGATCAACAAGCTCATCTTCAGGCACTTCAAGGCCGATTACGGCATGAAGTCGAGATCCTCGCTTCTTAAGCAAGCCGTCGAGAGCTTCCGCCTGCGGGATGGTTCGGGGAAATCCGTCGAATACTACCCCGGGCTTTCCGTCTGCCTCTCGTTCCAGCACATCGTCGAGTATAGAGATCATCAGATCATCGGGGATGAGTTGCCCCTTGGATATATAGCTATCGGCTATTTTGCCAAGTTCTGTACCGCGAGCTATCTCTTCTCGCAGCACCTCGCCGGTGGAAATATGATAGAGTCCGTATTCATCAATCAATCGGGCGCTCTGAGTACCTTTTCCGCTGCCCGGAGCTCCGAATAATACTAAATTGAGCATACCAAAAATATTAATGTTTTTCTTATTGCAGGTCTTTGTGTCCCGCCATATTTCTCAGTCTTCGTCAATCACGTATATATCTTTCAGATTTCTCACTTTGCCGTCGAGGTCAAGTCCGTAACCGATTATAAATTTCGGAGGAATAGTGAAGGCAGCATAGTCAGGCTTGAAATCGGTGACATTATTGTCGGGCTTATATAGAAGAGTCACAAAGCGCACGGAGGCGGGATTGTGGCGCTTGATGTCTTCAACCATTTTTGTTGCGGTCAGACCGGTATCCACTATATCTTCTATAATCACCACGTCGCGCCCTGCGAGGTCTTCTGTAAGACCAAGCATCTGCTTCACAGCCCCGGTGGATGAAGTGCCTTCGTAGCTCTTGTAGCGCACGAAATTGATTGCAGCTTCGTTGATACCAAGCTCTCTGAAGAGGTCAGCTGCAAATATGAACGCTCCATTGAGCACACAGAGGAATACGGGACTCTTACCCTCAAGGTCACGACGCATCTCTGAAGCCACGCGCTTCACTTCTTCAGCAATTCTGTCGGCAGTAAGGTAAGGGACAAATGTAAGACCGTTGACTTTTATTTTATTCTCCATATCACAAAATAAGTTTGATGCAAAGGTAATAAAATTTTCTGAGTGTTCAATTTTTGCATCATATATCTTTCTTATACATCACTTAAGAGAATAGCCGCGAGAGGCTATATACTCTCTCCCCTACCCGCGGACGGAGCTATGAGGGGCATCATCGGCTCCTCATACTCGCGCGCACGGTTGATTGCACTAATGACATTATTACGGGGATGCGGCGGTAGCGATCAGGCTACTGACACATCCCCGCAACGGGTATGGATTTGTTATTTTTATTCTTTCAGACCGCTGAGTATCTCTACAATCTTATCGCCCTGAGCTATGGTGTAGCCACGGCGTGCATAGACTATGCGATTGAAGCTGTCGGCGATGATGAAAAGAGGACGCTCGTCATCATCCAGATGCAGACTCTCAGCTATCTCTGCTGCTATTGCCCCATTGTCGTCTACACCAATTACTACGCCTTCGGGAAGATCGGGGAATCGACCGCGATCGAATCTTTCTGCGCTCTGAGCGTCGGGCAGAAGCAATATGAGACGGCGACCGGTAGCCTCGAATTCTTTTTTGAGTGCGCTAAGCTCATTGAGAGTATGAGCTGTGGGCTCGTGGTTGGGACGAATGAGTCCGAGTACGTAGTAACCGCGTCCGGCAACGTCAAGTATACTCTTGCGCTGACCGTCGGCAGTATCTGTAAAGAGATCTTCTGCATTGACATTGCCAATCACTTCAAGGCGTGAATCGTCGTGACGCACCACTACGTCGTGCATGGGGGTGTCAGCCCCTATGGGGAAGAACTCTGTGCGCACCATTACGGAGCCATCGGCAAGTCGGCGACCGGTGGTGAGCATATATTGTCCGGCCTCCATACCCTCTCCTATCTGCTGAATCTGCGACGGGGTAAGAGCATCGTCATAATCAAGCGTGCGGGGCAGGCCATCAACGATTTGGCCAAGAGTATAGTGGAAGAAGTATTTGGGTTCGGGAGTGCCGTCAACTCCCTTGAGCGGGAACTGATAGAGCTCGGGAGCCACCGTTTTCTCTTTTTTCTTATCTTTCTTGAGTGAGAAATCAGCCTCTATCCAGCGGCCTTCGGCATCGGCATACTGGGTCTTGCCGGTGATCGGATCTATGCGTGCCGGTATGCCTAATGATCGACAGCCGGCCACGAAGCAAATGGAGCGGCTACGGGCATTGCCACGCTTCCCTTCCATTACCGATTTGGGCGACATCCGCAGGTTTGAGGGATTATACGGCGCATCGCTCTTTATGTTCTTAGCAAGCCACTGAGCCCAGAGCTGGGGATTCTCGCGGTATTTCTTCTTCTCTTTTTTAGAGAATTTCTTATCGAAATATGCACGCCACGGAGTCAACTCCTCAAGATTGACACGCGGATTGAGCACATAGCTGCGATACAGGCGTGTAGTATCGCGCGGACTCCAGGGAGTGAGTAGATGATCTTGGGCTACTTCCGGCACGAAGTCATGCATATCCTTGGCTGTAAGGGCTGAAAGCATATCTATAAGCTGAGCCCTCTGCTCCTGAGGAGTATCTGAGATAAGGCGGTTGATGACCTGATGATTACCGCGTGAATTAACGAGAATATCAACAGTTCTGGCCATATCGGTGCCATACATCTGCGCAAGCTTCTTAGCTTGAAGCTCGGTGAGGAATGTATTGGTATATGCAGTGCGGATAGAGTCCTCACGAGCTTTGCGTATCTCGTTGTATTCAATCTGTTCGGGAGTAAGTTTGGGAAGATCTACACTTGAGACGGGAGGTGTGACATCAAATTCTATCACGCCCTCGAATGACGAATCCTTGTCAAGCGTAATGACCGCAGTATTGCCTGCCGAGACCGGGGCAAAACCAAACTTATTGCCGTCGGAGGCCCACACTACCATATCGCCGAGGCCGGTGGTGAGCGATGCCTTGCCTTCGGCATCGGCTACTCTTTTAGCAAGAGGATAAAACTCGGCATAGTTATAGAGACAGAATCGCACTGCGGCGTCCTTGGCGGGAGTGCCGTCAGGATATTGGGCAGTGACAGTGGTGGTAGTGACGGGGGCATAATTGGAGGTGACGTTGATTTCTGTGAGCAGACCTCTTTCCTCAATCTTCTCCTCCGGACCGTCATAATTTCCGAATACACTTGTATTCATCAGCATACCGCGAGATGCGGGCTTATTGAACCAAGCGAGGTCAAGCACAGGCTCCGGTTCACAAGCACCGAGGAAATGCCAACCATCGCCTGTATAAACTTCAACCCAGGCATGATTGTCGTCGGTATGAGCCCAGCGGGGAGTGTAGACCTGACGGGCGGGGATTCCGAGTGCGCGCATCGCGGCAACACCGAATGTAGATTCTTCGCCGCAGCGTCCCAGAGCATTCTGCATTGTGGCAAGCGGGGCTGATGTGCGACCGTCGGAAGGCTGATACGTCACCTTCTCGTGAAGCCAGTGGTTGACCTCAAGGGCAGCTTCAGCCATTGACATCCCTTTCACTCTCTCTTTAAGCTCATTGAAGAAATAAGGGCGGGAAAGGTCAGGGGCTTCATTATTTACACGCACCGGCAGCACGAAGTGACGCCACTCACGATCCGGGACGGAATCGCCCCACGGCATCTCCTTACGTGCTTGCAGTGATGCACGCACGTTGGCCAGATAAAACTGCGGAGAGCGGTCGGCAATGTCGGGAGTAGGAAGATAGGCGTAAAGGAACTCCATGGCATCGTATTCCTCAGGAGTGAGAGTAGAATCAGCGAGTGCCTTGCGGAAGTCAGCGGCAGGATAATCCTTCACTCTGTTGAGGAAGTCAGCGGCTGCCGGCGGATATAGATTGTTGGCGCCGAGGGAAGCTGCTGCCAGCAAAGCGGAGCCTAAAATAATTTGTTTCGTTTTCATTGGTTGATAATCACTTAATATTTGAAATATTGGCGATAATGCGAGCCACAATATCGGCTGATGTAGAAAGGCGTGAATATTCATCGACATCCTTAGCACCCATGCTTACCCCTTCACGACGCCACTGCATAGCAGATGGGAAGGAGGCACGTGCGGAAGCATGTATTTCACTTACTCCGGTGTTTCTGACCAGATCGGCGGCATTGTCGGGATTTACACCGCCACCTGCCATTATAATTACTCCGGAACGCATGGCCACGAGGCTGCGCAGCAGATTTTCTCCCTCCACGGCTGTCTGAGCCTGCCCGGAGGTGAGGAGCCGATGGCATCCAAGTTCGGCAATTGCCTCAAGCGCTTCAAGCGGATTGCGGCAAAGGTCGAATGCACGATGGAAAGTTATACTCATATCTCCGGCAGCCTCTATCATACGGCGCGTCAGGGGCATATCAACGTCTCCATCAGGGGTAAGAGCGCCTATCACTACCCCGTCTGCGCCGGCATTTCGCGCAGCTTCGATATCAGCGAGGATAATATCGGCCTCGCGAGGGGTGTAAACGAAGTCACCTTCACGCGGGCGGATAAGCACATTTACCCCAATGCCGTCCACTGCTTTTGCAGCGCGAATAAGCCCTATGGAAGGCGTGATACCGCCGCAAGCAAGCGCAGAGCATAGTTCCACGCGGTCAGCGCCACCAAGCTTCGCAGCCACTACTGAGTCAATGTCGCCGGCACATACTTCAAGAATAGGGCGATTCATCAGGATGCAGTATTGATTTCTACAATATAATCAATCTCCTCAGGGATAGCGGAAAGATGAAGAGTCACCCCGTCCTTACCTTTGGTATATTTTATCTTTTTGCCGTCAGCGTAGGCTTTTACGCCTTTCACTTTACCCTTCACCGGCACGAAAATATCCTTTTCCGAGGGTGTAAGGATATGCACGAACAGACGGTCACCCTTGCGTGTAGAAGTGCCCCATTCAGTAGCGGGGAAATCGCCTGCCTCAGTGTCGTAAATAGTCTCGCCGTTAGCACGTAGCCACTGACCCATCTCGCGCAGACGCTCAAGTGCCGTAGCCGGAAGTTCGCCATTGGCCTGGGGACCCACGTTGAGTAGGAGGTTAGCTCCCATACCGGCAGTTTTTACGAGGAAATGGATAAGAGTTTTGGTATCTTTGTAATCCTGATCGATTACGCGATAGCCCCACATATTATTCATCGTGTTGCACGTCTCAAGCGGAAGGCGCGAAATCTCCTGACCGGAGAGGCCGGCGGTATTCTCACCGGGAAGGTCACGCTCAAAGATCTGTATATCTTCACCTTCATAGGGGTTCTCATGATGATTGTTAGCCACCATAGTTCCGGGCTGCAGGCTGTGGACTAGGGCATACTGCTCGGGAAGCTCCCAATCGAAAGGTACTGTGTCCTGATCATGATCCCATTTTCCGTCAAACCATATAGCGCGTATCGGACCATACTCTGTCAGCAACTCCTTAAGCTGGCGGTTCATAAATCCGTAATATTGCTTCCAGTTGCGCAGCGTGGTGTCACGCCCTGTGTTAAGACCGGTGCGGCCTGAAGGATAATCGGGGCGTGTCCAGTCTATATGCGAATAGTATAGATGCAGCTTGAGATCACGACTTTGCAAAGAATCTGAAAGCTCGCGGAGCACATCGCGCTTAAAGGGTGTAGCCTTCACGATGTTATAGTCAGACTCTTTAGTGTCCCACATAGAGAAGCCGTCATGATGGCGAGTGGTGAAGCATACATACTTTGCACCTGAATCCTTGATTGCATCAGCCCATTCGCCGGCATTGAAGTCGGCCGGATAGAAGCCTTTGGCTGCCTTGGCGTATTCATCAGCCTTGGGACCATAGTTAAGATACCATTCACCCTGAGCATACATGGAATAAATACCCCAATGGATAAATATACCGAATCTGTCAGCGGCAAATTCTTTCTGAGATTTTTTCACTTCCTCCGAAGGCACGTATTTCTCAGCAACCGCCGAAAGAGCGGCAGATGAGACTGCAAGGAGGAGAATAAGATAGCGTAATTTGGAAAACATATTGATTAGATTAATATTTATGCATGAAGAAGGGAACGCCCGAGTGCGGCAGCGCCGAGAAGGGCTGCATCTCCGCCATTGAGCATTGAGCGGCGAATCTCTATGCCGGGTTTGTAGATGTAAAGCACATTTTCTTCAAATGCCTCGCGTGCCGGGTCAAGCAAAAGGTCGCCGGCAGCGGCCACACCTCCGAATATCACGAAAGCCTGAGGCGAGGAGAATGCTGCAAAGTCAGCGAGAGAGTCGCCGAGCACTCGACCGGTGAAGCGAAGAGCCTCGATAGCCACAGCATCACCCTTGGCAGCAGCCTCACCTACATCTTTTGACGAGAGCTTGTCAGAGGGAATATCGCGAAGGATTGAGGGAGTATCCTTCTTTTCTTCAAGGAGTTCCCGAGCAGTAGTTACCAGACCGCGGGCAGAGCAATAGACGTCAAGGCAATCCTTGCGTCCGCAGCCGCAAAGCCGCCCCTTTCCGTTTCTGAGCCTTGTATGCCCTAATTCTCCTGCAAATCCTTTTCTGCCGCGAAGAAGATGCCCGTCGACCACGATACCGGAGCCAACGCCGGTGCCGAGAGTGATGATGATAAAGTCCGTGAGGCCTTTTGCTGCACCGAACTCCATCTCTCCTATCGCTGCAATGTTGGCATCATTGTCAACCGCTACTTTGACTCCTAAAGCGGCTTCAATCATGGATCTGAGGGGTATTGGGGAGGGCCAGGGCAGATCCACGGCACCCTCAATGCATCCCGATTCGGGATTCACGCAAGGGGCACCGACGCCCACGGCTGAGATTTCTATATTTTCAGCTTTGCAGATCGCGCGTAGCGAATCGCAAATATCTTTCACCATTTCCTCCGCTGTAGCAAAGGAGCGAGTAGGGAGCTTGCCGCTTCCTATTATTTTGCCGTTTTCATCGACTATTCCGAAGGCTGCGTGAGTGCCTCCTATGTCAATGCCGGCTGTGTAACTGTGTCCGTTCATGATGATAGTGTATAGTCGTGAACCGCGCAGGCTCACTGAAAAGAATTATTAACAGCTACAAAGATAATAAAATTATTCCTGATACGCGATTTGATTTCGGAAAATGCGTAAAAAAAGGACACACTGCCGTTATCCAAACGCTGCGGTGTGTCCTTTTAAAGGTGTATTATTTATATTTCTTATTTGACTGCGATCTTTTGAGCCTTTCCTGCTTTGCGTACGATATAGATGCCTGCGGGAAGTTCTGAGCGATTGTTTATCTTAACACCCTGAAGTGTGTAAACCTCAGCATTTTCATCGCTGATTTCGATAGTTTCTACGCCACCGTTATCAGTAATGTTGACGTCGCACATGTCAGTCACCTGATCACCATTGCTGTCAGTCACGGTCACCTTGATGAAGGCATCACCGGCAGCGACAGCGGTTACGAGGCCGTTTTCATCAACTGTAGCGTATTCGGGATTGGTAGAAGTCCAAACCACGCTTGCTACTGTCACGCCTTCGGGAGTATGAATCTTGGCGTTGAGCTGAAGAGTCTCGCCTACTTCAATTGTAGCTTTCTTGCGGTCTACGTATACTGCTGTAGGAGCTTCCGGGGGAACGGGAGCATCATAACCTTCTACGAAGGGAAGTGAAGTGCTTGTGCAGATGTCAGCATAGTAATAGTCCATAACGCTCTGTTCTGGCACGTAGAGCACAAGGTCATCGCGACACTTGAGGAAGATATTGCCGTTGATGTCAGGAGGAGTAACGGCTGCACAGTATACGGCCTTGAGCTTGGGACATTCACCAAATGCACGATATTCAATCATCTTTGTGGTAGAGGGAAGTGTGATCTGCTCGAGCCACGGTGATTCACTGAAGGTGAATGAGGCGATGTAGGTTACGCCCTCGGGCACGGTGTATTCCGAATCGGTGCGTCCGATAGGATAGCAGATGATTTTGGTCTTGTCAATATCATAGAGCACACCGTCAATTGAAGTATAGGAGAGACAGCCTTCCTCTACTTCGATGTTTTGGAGGAACTGATTACCGGTGAAGGGGGCATCGCCGATCTCTTCTATATCTTTAGGAATGGTGAACTCTGTAAACGGACAATAGCCGAAGGCTGTTGCACCGATTTTCTGCACGGTTGAGGGGAGCTCAATTGAGTTAAGTGAAGTACAGATATTGAAAGCTGATTCACCGATAGAGATAAGATTAGAGGGTAAATCAACTGATTTAAGTGAACTACACATGATGAAGCAGGCATCGCCGATCTCGGTCACTTTCTCGGGAATAGTGATAGACTGAAGCGATGTGCACATATAGAACATACCGTAAGGGAGATCGGACAGAGACTCTGAGAGAGTCACGGAGCGAAGCTTTGAGCATCCTGAGAAGGCATGCATGCCTATGTCAGTCACGGTGTTTGGGATAGTCACCTCAGTGAGTGAAGTAGCTGATTCAAACGCACCGGCGTTGATAGCGACAACGGTGAATTCATTGCCGTCTTCGTCTTCTACTTTCGCGGGAATATCGAGCTTGGAAGGGCTGCCCTCAAATCCGGAAACGTACACCCATGCGTCGTCATCCGACATCACTGTGTAGTTAAGAAAATCAACCGTGAAAGTATCTCCCGGTTCAGCCTTTGCAGGCAATGCCAACGCGGCAAGTGCGCCGGCGATTAGTAAAGATTTCTTCATATTATTTAATAATTTGTGATAGATTGATCTTAATTGACAGAAGCAGCGATTAAAATTAAATGCCGCAGTATGCATTTAGTTCTAATTTCTGCTTATGTGATTGCATGATTTTTGATTAGCTGATGCAAAGCTACGAAGAATATTATTAGTATGCAAATTTTTGTAAAAAATTGTAAAGAAAGTGGCTACATTGCGGAGATCAGCTCTATATCAAATATGAGCGTTGATCCGCCGGGAATGCCGGGTTGTGAAAATTTACCGTAGCCCATCTCCGCCGGAATGTATACTTCCCAGCGGTCGCCCGGATGCATCTTCTGAAGCGCAATCACCCAGCCTTGTATCAGATCGCGCAGTCGCATGGCGGGGGCTACTCCGCCTCGGCTTGAATCAAATTGACGGCCGTTGATTGTGCGACCGGTGTAATGCACGGTCACAACACTGTTGCGCGAAGGCGACGGCTTGTCGCCCTTCCCTTTTTTCAATACTTTGTAGTAAATTCCTTTGTCCAATGGGATCACGCCGGCCTCTTGCGACTTCTCTTGCAGCCATCTGCGGTTGGCTTCGATATATTCCTGTTTTGCCATAATCTGATTAGTATTTATTCCGGTTTGAGGTCAACCCAAGTGAAGTCATGCCCTGTGGCCGGCACCACTTTTTCCAAAAGATCTGAAAGGGAAATTGCCACAGATGCCGTATTGACGCATGGATGACAGGCATATCTGCCGGTTGAGGCAAGGTCACGGTCAACAATCAGGCGCACCACGCGCTCTTTATCATGGATAAGGCCGAGGGGCGAGACGGCTCCCGGATGAATCCTGAGATATTTCTCCATAGCCTCTGCCGAAGCAAATGACAGGCGTGCGCATCCTAACTGTGATGACAAGTATTTAGTCTTGAACGGCTTATCGGCAGGAATCATCAGGAGATAAAATTGTGTCTGCTGCCTGTTTGTAAGGAAAAGATTCTTAAATACCGGCGTTCCTATCTCCTTGCGCACGGCCTCGCACTCTTCGAGGGTGAAAGCGGCCGGATGTGTAAGTACGGAATAATCCAGGCCGAGCTCATCAAGAAAGTCATAGACGAGTCGCTCCGGTTCGGCATCGTGGCCGGCGGCTGCCGGACGCCCGTGGCTAAGAGTTGTGGCTCCTTCGGCTATATGGTTAAATTCGCTCATTGTCAAGGTTAGTTATTACGTCTTTTCTTCTGCAAAATTACCCTTTTTCACCTTACTATCCAAAAGCTTTTTGCCGTCGGCGCGCCGGCATTACCCTGTAGCTATGACTTTGCCACGACGTATGCATACATCGTCACCAGGATATGCACGGCTTCGCGCAACTGATCATCGGTGATTTCGGGCGCACTGTGCGCTTCCTCATTTCGCCAGCCTCTCACTTTCTCCAGATAGTCGCGAAATGCGTAATAGCGCGAATCGGTAGTGTGTTTCAGGCTTTTAAGTGCCTCAAGCCCGAGTATGCAGTCGGCGAAAGTGGTGCTTGAAGTGCTTCCGTCGCGGGTGGTCAATTCGCTGTGGTTCGTGAGATAATAGAGTTTCTTGAGGAAGGATTCAAACTTACCTACAAGGGTATTGAAGTTCACCCGTCGCTCCAGTTCACTCAGCCGGTCATTGCATAGCAACTGATTGAATGAATGTAAAAGCAAGTCATTGGCTCCGTTCAATCCCGGCTTTGATGTCTTTTCCCGGATGATATTGATCAGCCTCTCAGCCACTTCATCCAGCCTTCGTGCTGTCCGGGCAAGCATGGTAAATTCGTCTCTCACCTCCTCTACCATTCTCTCCGCAAGTCGGTGAAGGTCAAGCTCTATGTCGCTCTGTTGGTTATTGCGCAGGGCCATATCGAGTATGCAGCGGATATATTCACGCGCAAAAGGGGTATCGTTGATAAACTCCTCGTAGAGGTCAATACCCTTCCCGCTCATATCGAGCACAAGATCTTGCGCTCTTTCGGAAAACAGCTCACGAAGCACCCCATACGAGTTGCCGCTTTGCACGGCTTCATTGATACTCGGATCCGTGAGCATCATCTGATTGAGGGGACGAAGCACAACATCGTGGTCTTCAAGAAATCCGCGGTAAGGCTCATTGACAATGTCGAGTATCTCGCGAAGGGTCTTCTTCTCATCCTCCGCCGGGGCTTTCACATCGTCTATTCGCGCGGATTTGAGCTCGGCGTCCTCTTCCTGAAGCTCGATAGTTCCGTCCATCACCATCTGCAGCCTCAACTTATTGAGGTCAACGCGGTCAAGAATTTCCATCGGCAGCGTCTCGCGAGTATATTGGAGGCGGGGATAGAGCGTGCGGAGAAAGATATATTCGCGCTCCAAATCCGGGTCGCAATATGTAAGCAGCTGTGCCATAAATCCATAGCTGCGGATATAGCGATTCACCAATTTGCGGAATTTGTCTTTGTCATCGTTGCTCAGCGGAGTTTCGCGCTCTTTGACTATGCTGTTGCATAGCGACACGGCCGAGGCCACATCCTGCTTTGTCATGGCTTCCACCACTCGATCGCGCTCGGAGTCATTATAAATCTTAAATACTTTGATATCGTCGAGTAGCGTATAGAGTCGCTGAGTATCAACCTCTCCCGAGAGTATAGTGGTCTGATAATATTTCTGGAAAGCCTTCTGCACCGCGTCGGCATCATTGCGGAAGTCGATTACCATTGTATCTTCCTTTTTCACTCCCCCCTTGTCGTAGCAGCGGTTGAGTCGCGACAGGGTCTGGATGCATTGTATTCCGCCGAGGGTCTTATCCACAAACATT
>CAYNNV010000037.1:0-14834 GCA_964398625.1 uncultured Sangeribacter sp.
GAAGCGACGAATATCTTCGCGAAGACGCTCCACCATCTCCCAGCGGGTGATGTCGCCCATAGTGTTGTCGCCGTCAAGACGCTTAGCATAGTTCTTATCGAATGCTGCGGGCATTGCCTTGATTGCAATAAGCTCTTCCTTTACAGGCTCTATATCTTTCTCTTTAAGCACTTCGCAGTTGATAGCGGCTTCGTAAGCATTGACTGGGTATACATCCCAAGCTCCGAATACGATATCATCAAGCTCTGCCAAAGGAACGATATCCTTGTAGTGAAGATACTTTTTGTCTTTGCCGCGACCTACGCGGATCTTGTCATACTGGGTCATTGAGCCCACAGGCTTGGCCAGACCTTTGCGAGTCATCAGCACGCCGGTCATGAAAGTTGAGGTAACAGCTCCGAGGCCTACTACAAGTACGCCTAACTTACCGTTGGGCTTTACAGCTTTGTTTGCCATAGTTTTCTCTATTTTCTTTTTAGTTTTTGTCAGTTGTTTTCTTCTGCTGAAGATTCTGCATTCTTACGCGAGCCTATCGGCATCGCACCGTAATGCACTACCCGAAGGAGCCTCTTCAGTTTCACGGCTCAAAAGTATAATCATTTTCCCACACTGCAAAGGTTTTTAATAGAAAATAAGGTGCCATGATTGTTAAAAAATATTATCATGACACCAAATTAGCAAATATGTGTTAAATTTTAATCAACAGTCTATACTCTGTTAATTTTTGTAAATCATGCTCAACACAATTATGCGTAATATTCATCCGTTATTGGTCAATTATATTCTTTCTCTCGGGCCTCTTATTAAGACTCCAGTTCTTCAAGCATATCAGCGACATTTCTCAATGCGTCAAGATATGAATCGGATGATTGCAGTGAGAGAGTCACATTTTCAAGCCCCGACTTAGCAGTGTGAGGCGCGATGTGCGATGCATTGCGTGATACCACCAGCATATCGCTCGCATTTATACCTATACTCTTTCGGGCTGCCTCAAGCGCATCCTCTATCGATTCGGAATCGCAGTCTATCACCGTATGTACTGCTTTGTCAAGACCCAGCTTCTTTACCGTCTCTGCTATCTCTCCGTTGTAAGAGCTAATGATTACCAATGGAAGCGCCTCCCGCTCCTCAGTCAGTGTAGCTACAGCATCTTCAAGATCATTGCGCGCGGAAGTATAGATATAGTCAGCCGCTTTTGAGGCGCAGCCGTCTATCTCAGCCGGGGCAAACTCCCCTGCTTCTGCGAGCGATTGCAGAGCAAGACGCATTCTGACAAGTGCAATATCTGCGAAGGCTTCCGAAGGAAGCAACCTGCGGGTCTTCTGCAACTCATTATCGGCTATGGCAAGCGAGGATACAAGGTCGGGCTCTATAAAACCGACTCCTGCACTTTTCCAGGCTCTTTCCACACGGTCTGTGCGGGCTTTGGAATCAGCCGGCATTCGCTCTCCTATCACCAGCACCACACCCTTGGCTGCAGCTATAAGTTCTGAATTCTTTTCCATAATTTCATAATTTTATTCACCGGGATTGTCAATCCATGTGATAATATAAGTTGGTATTACTATCTAGAGAAGGGGCTTCTTACCGCTTCCCAATTACCGCGTCGTTTTTACTTCAGCTTACGCAGAGCGTAAGTACGCTCTCTAAGGTACCTGCCGAGCTCTTCCGGACTACCGTCGTGGAGAGCTTGATCTTCAGGCGAGATAGGCTCTCCTACACTTATATGCATCTCCTTGCCTCGCTTGCGGAATATCTCAGCAGGAAGTCTAAGAGACCGTGCCGGCCAGCATGCATGACCGAGGAAATTAAACCACCAACTGTTGCTCCCGTGGAAATATATCGGAACTACCGGCACCTTGGCTCTCTCTATGATCTGAAGTACTGACTTCTGCCATTCTCGATCCTGAAGCCGCCCTCTTATATCAGTCTTGCTCATTGCGCCTGCAGGAAAGAAGCCCACCGGCTCTCCTTCGCGAAGCTGCGATAGTGCCTGACGAATACCATTGACTGAGGCCATCTTCTTCTTGGGATCTTTCTGAGCCCATGCATCGACAGAAATAAAGTTGGGGCGCATGGCTGAAAGATAGTTAAGAATCATATTGACCATCACCTTGAATTTTGGCCGATAGCGGGTCACAAGATATATAAGGGCTATCCCGTCAAGTGCTCCAAAGGGGTGATTACTAACAGTGATAAATGCACCCTGACCCATTTGTGCAAGCACCTGTTCATTATCTACTCGAAGCCGTATCTTGAAATCGTCTTCTATCAGATGCTTCACAAATTCCGGTCCCGGTGTATCTGACCAGCGCGCATGCACACGATTCACCTCATCCATCTGAAGGAGACGAAAAAGGAAATTCACAAGCTTTTCATGTCCCTCAAGTTTAGGCACCATCCTCCGCACATCATCGTAGGTCAGCACCATCGGGTGCACGTCATACTTAGCTTTTAAAGCTTCCATTTCCTCTTTATGCTGCTTTTGATCCATTCTTTCTCAGAGTTATGAAGTTTACATATCTATTTATAAAACGACTGAATCCGGGTATCCGCATCAGCAGATATTCAAAAATCAGATAACCCGCTAATGCACAGAATATACCTCCTAAGACGTCAATTATATAATGATGCGACGTATATACTGCGGTAGTCCATATTCCTACCGTCACAACTCCGAGAATTATCTTCCATGCAATAGAATTCCTATTACGGAAAGCATAGATCAGAGCCACAAATGTATAAGCACTATGAAGCGAAGGGAAAGCAGCGAATACGTTGGCATTGCGCGCATAGAGGGCATTGAATACTCCCAGCCCGGTCATAGTATCAAAGGCGCCGAGTCCGGCTACGTTCCCCGGAGTGCCGACTACAGCCTCAAAGCCGTAGTTGGCCGGATACCACGGTGGAGCGGCGGGATGCACATAATAAAGCGCAAAACCTATTAGATTCACCAAAAGGAATACAAGCGCAAAATGAAGATAACCTGAAGTATTACCGCGTAAGTAGCACCATAGACCGTAAAAGATAGGAAGCGGCACCCAGCAAAGATAGAATATTCCACCGAGGAAATCCGCTATGGAGCACCGGTGGAGAGCAAACCACTCGTTAGGCGTAAGCACACCCTGAGCAGTTGTAATACCGAAAAGCGACTTCTCGGCTTCATAAAGAGGACGCACATCTATAGGATTTACTTCATAATTAGGCAAGAGATTCATCCAGTCATAACTGATGCCAAAAATTATAAAGGGAAGAAGAGCTACCAGTAGACGCCTCGTTACCCCGGTTGCAAAGAAAAGCAATAGTAGCAGGCAGGCCATGAAGATATGCTCCGGTCGGAACCCTATAAAAAGCACAGTGATTCCAAACCACACAGCCAGACAAGCAATCATAGTCACCGACTGCTGTAGGGTCGGCGAATCGTAACGTCCCTTCAATATGCTCATCTTTTGGATTTAAGCTGCTTGCGTGAATATAATATTCTTGCCGAGGCAGTGAGATTGGCAAAGACCGCTATCACCCCCATAGCTACTATCAGAATCCATATTCCGGCACATGAATGGCCGGCATTGCCGGTGATTCCTCCGATCAGAAGAGCGAGTGCTGTCACAACCACGCGTTCGGGGCGTTGCATAAAACCTATCTTACATTCAAGTCCCAGACCTTCAGCACGCGCCCTCACGTAGCTCACCATAACCGACCCTATCAAAGCCAACATAGTGATAAGAGCTCCGATTCGATAACCCGATTCCACAAGAAAATAGGCTATGCCGCCAAGAGTAGTAAGCTCACAATAGCGATCAAGTACGGAGTCATACATCGCTCCGAATACGGACGACATATTGCCAAGTCGCGCCACCTGACCGTCAAGCATATCAAAAACTGAAAATCCGATTATCATAGCACCGCTCAATATAATTAAGGTAAAGTCCGGAGCTTCACCGATGCTACACTTATAGCCCGCCACACATAGCACCACGGCGGCCGCAAGATTGCCGAGGAAGCCAATCGTTGTCACTACATTCGGCGTGATACCAATACTTATCATTCCTCTAACCAGAGGATTTATCACCTTATATATTCCCTGCTGGAGGGTATCACGAAAGCGTTTTGATGTTTTCTTTATATCCATATATCTTTTTTATAGTCTATAGCGCCCGGATTTTTGCGGCGTTAGCTTTTTTTGAAGTGAAATGTCAGAAAGTCTACTATTCGGATTGCAGTATTGTCAAATCGCGTAATGCGATATACGAAGTTCCTTTGCAACAGAAAGTTCCACGCCCAACTCACAAGCAGCGATACTCCAAGGCGCGCAGCCGCATAGAAACCGTCAGGGCGAAACCCGATTTCCTCAAGCCATTGCCAGCGCATCAGAAGCCAATAGACCACATCGGTGCCATAAGCATTAAGAGTGACACTACCAACCCAGACAAGCACATACTTCACAACCACTGCTTTCCATGGGCAATCCTGCGCACGAAAGGTAAATTTATAGTTGATGATGCAGTTGATGATACCCCCGAGAACTGCGCCTATACCCGTAGAGAGCCACGGCGACATATCAAGCAATGAGAAGAGCAGAAAGCCTGTAAGCATATCAGCCCATGATGCAGCCTGCGATGAGACGGCGGATCGCAAAAATTCATAGCCTACTCCTTTCGACTTAATGAACTTCTCTCCTATCTCCGCTATCTTCCGGCGCGACTCTGCATCATGTACATTCATTATCAAAGATGTATCAGAAGATTTATACAATAAGTTATCAAGGCTGCCAATATGCCGGCAACCACATCATCCGCCATCATGCCTATCCCGCCACGGAGCTTCTCGAGCTTGCGTATACCGAATGGTTTGAATATATCAAAAAGGCGGAAAAGAGCCAAAGAGACAAGTATAAGCCACCACGGTGCTCCGGCGTGACCCACACATAATGGTATGAGGGCAATCCATTGACCAACCACCTCGTCTACACATGCTATCACCGGATCTTTCCCCCAGTATTTCTCTGACTCAGTGCTTGCCCAAGTGCCTGAGACTATCACTACAATCGTAGCAACCACTGTTATTATCACTGAGGGCCGGGCCGGCACCCATAGATACAGAGGCAACCATAGCACCACAGCCAGCATCGCTGCCCATGTGCCCGGCATCAACGGAAGATAGCCTACACCCAATGCCGTGGCTATCAGCTTGGGTATCAACGGAAATTTCTTATCTGTGATAGGTATCGGTCGTCGCGATTTCATAGCTTTTTTTCATGCTGTTTAATTCGTGATATCACATAACGCGCTATCTTGGGAGCAGCCTCCTTCCGGCAGGGGGCAAATGAGGGCCAATCGTGGAAGTCCACTATCCGGAAACTTCCGTCACTCCCCACTATACCGGCTCCGCCGAACACTTCTACGTCAAGTGCTTCAGCTGCTTTGGTGCAGATGCGGCGCAAAGACTCGGCATCCGGCTCCGGACTGCGGCGTGACCCGCTGTCGCGCATTCCATCTTCTACACCCGCAAAGGGATAATACCAATAGAAGAAATTATCGCCTGCCACTCCATAGAATTTTACCCAGTCGCCCGGCAAGTGACAATTGATTACCGCACGACGTATACCGCGAAGAAAATACTCATGAAGCACCTCCTGAGCCTCCTCGGCATTGCGGCAATATGTTATGTCTTCCTTATGAAGAGAATGTGCGTCGCCACGCTTCACCCAGCAGCTTTCAATCCCTGCCTCTTTGAGGCGCCCCACAACTGATTCATTAGTATTGACCACCAGACTCTGAGGCTGCGGTATTTCATGCATGCGGAATAGACTCGTCATCTTCTCACGCACACAATTATCTATGCCGGCAGAGCTGTTGATTACAAGCCGTCCGCACGACTCAAGCTCTTCAAGCTTGTCAATCGATGCGCTTTCCCTGCACATAGTCACCAACACCTCCTCCTCTATGTCGCTGCGAAGAAATTCCTCCTCACTATAGATAGCTACCTCATAGCCCCGCTTACGCAGATGTTCAGCCGTAAGATGAAATATTGCAGCGTCATTTCCAACGTGATTGGGAGAAAAGACGTCGCTCCTCATTATTCCTGCTATCTTGGTCTTCGACATTATATATTCAATTATTCAACTGCCAATACTATTTCAGCTCCTCATCTTCCTTAGTAAGATCTACATTCCTGTCTTTTCCCTTGGCTACAAACTGCTTTACAAGAGGATGAGCCGAGGCCTTGTCGTAGCGCTGACGGCGGCGTATTATGTCACAAGCCGCATATACCGCATTTCGCATGGAGGCGGCATCGGCCATATTCTTCCCGGCTATATCAAAGGCAGTACCATGGTCAGGCGATGTGCGCACATATTCCAATCCGGCAGTAAAATTCACGGCATCGCCGTGGCCAAGCCCTTTAAACGGTGCAAGACCCTGGTCATGGTACATGGCCAGAACGGCATCAAACTTAGCGTAGGCACCACGAGCAAAAAAGCCGTCAGCCGGATAGGGCCCGAAAACCACCATTCCCTCCTGTCGTGCCTCTTCTATGGCCGGAGCTATCTCTTCTGCCTCCTCCTTGCCGAGCAAGCCACCGTCGCCTGCATGAGGATTAAGACCCAGCACGGCTATCTTAGGCTTATCTATGCCGAAGTCGCGTCGCAACGACCTGTCAAGGACTTTGAGCTTGCTCAATACCGTATCCTTGGTGATGGCTCCGGCAAGCTCGCTTATAGGAAGATGGGTGGTGACTAAAGCCACGCGCATATTGTCATCAAAAAGAATCATCAGAGCTTCATCATCCTCTCCGCCAAGTCTTTCACGCAAATACTCCGTGTGACCGGGGAAGTGAAATTCCTCGCTCTGTATGCTGTTTTTATTAATGGGTGCGGTGACTATCACGTCCACCTGTCCTTGCCTTAACGCTGAAACCGCAGCTTCAAGCGACTCAAGCGCGTACCGGCCGGCATCAGCACTCTCCTCACCGGGCTTAGCTGCCGGCTCCTTCGAGTCAAGACAAACTACGTTGAAGGCCCCGTCGCGAGCTTCTGCTGCGCTACCTATCTGGCAGAAGGTAAAGTCCTGCTCCCCGGTGAGCTGGCGGGTCTGGTTCAAAAGACGCGCCGACCCGAAAAGCACCGGAGTGCAGAGTTCAGTCATCATCTCGTCGGCAAAGGCCTTGAGTATCACCTCATAACCTATACCGTTTATATCTCCGTGGGTAATACCCACCCTTATCTTTCGATTCATTACCTGATTTTCAGTACTAATCTTGCAAATAGTCTACAAAAGTAGTAAAATATTTAGGTTTCACGAAAAGAAAACGTCTCAAATTTAGCCGGTCACATCATTTAGTTGCCGCTATCATGCTATTTTTCACTTATATCATTTTGCATGATTGTCTTTGTCGCGCTGTATTATGGTATTTGCATTAAGGCGAATATTAGTGCCCATATCATTAAAGAACGACTGCAAAGGCGTAAGAAACGGCTTAAAAGGCTTAGGTTCACCCGGAGCAAACACATTTAGCCGTGAACGCGCGCAACTCAAGTCAAGACGCGCGCCCATACGCATCGGTTCGCCATCAACCTGCACCGGCCCCGCACCATGACGCACTATGGTTGCTGAAGGCACCCGGAATACGTCTACACTACGGTGTCGCCCTATCGTGCCCGTAAAAAGGCTCACTCCGGCAATAATGTCGGAAAGTGGCGTACCGGCATGCACAATCGTAATGTCAAGCAAGCCGTCGGTAATAAGTGCTTCAGGCGCTACATAGGCATTGTTTCCATACTGGGGCACATTACATACGGCTATAAGCAAGGCTCGCTCTGTAACAACCTTCCCGTCTATTGACAAAGCATAGATGCCGGGAGAATAATTGATATACTCCGTAAGTGCACTCTTTATATAAGTGATGTATCCTCGACGCTTATTGGCTGCGGATTTTTCAGCTACAGCAGCATCAAATCCTACCCCGCAAGTGCAGAAGAAGGGATGCTCGTTGACCATTCCGTAGTCGCATTTAAGCACTCGCCCGGAGGTAATGATGTCAAGTGCCCTTTCCGGCTCCTGTGGTATTCCGAGTGTGCGTCCCAAGCCATTGCCCGATCCGCACGGAAGCATTCCGAGAATCACGCGAGTATCGCGCACTGCATTCCCTATCTCGTTGATAGTGCCGTCACCTCCGGCGGCAAGTACAATGTCGACTCCGGAACTCACTGCCTCGCGCGCCATATCGCAGGCATGACCCGGCCCCTCGGTCAGCCGGCACTCTAACTCCACTCCCTGCCTGTCCATTCTCTCCTTCACCATAGAGATTATTCCCGACTTCGACCGGGTGCCGGATATTGGATTAACTATCAGCAGCGCTCGTTTTCCCTCAAGTCCTATGCGCTTTACCGAATTGGATACCGGTACTGATTCTGTGCGTAGTATGCCCATAATGTCACTTATTTTGATTCTTCCCTTTGGCTGCAAGCTGGCCGCAGGCGGCTGAAATATCCTCTCCGCGCGAAGCTCGGATTGTGGCTGTGATTCCTTTACTATTCAGATGATTGCGCATCATCAGCATCCGCTCCTCTGTAGCGGGCTGAAGATCCACTCCCTCTACGGCGTGAAAGCGGATTAGATTCACTCGACAGTCAAGTCCTTGAAGCAGACGCACTATCTGGTCGGCATGAGCTATATCGTCATTAACCCCTTTCCATACTATATACTCCATTGATAGGCGGCGCTGGTGAGAGAAATCATAACCCTTGAGCAACCTTATCACCGACGTTATCGGAAATGCCTTCTGCGCCGGCATCATGGCAGCGCGCTCCGCCTGATCTGCAGAGTGCAGCGAAACTGCTACATGTACCTGCGTCTTATCCAGAAGCTCCTTTAGTTCCGGCATTTTACCTACCGTACTCACCGTGATGCGCTTGGGGCTCCATGCCAAGCCCCAAGGAGCTGTAAGTATCTCTATGACTCGGAGCACTGCCTTGATATTATCAAGCGGTTCCCCCATACCCATGAAGACCACATTCGTCAGCTCGGTCATTCCCTTGCTTCCGGCCGGCGGAATAGAAAGTATCTGATTGATGATTTCTGCGGCACTGAGATTTCCCTTGAATCCGAGCTTCCCTGTAGCACAGAAATAGCAATTCATCTTGCAGCCCGCCTGCGAAGATACACAAAGTGTAGCGCGGTCGCGGTCAGGGATATAGACCGACTCTATCTTGCGTCCATCACCCACACGGAATAGATACTTCACAGTGCCGTCTGCCGATCTATCTTCAGCCACAGGTGCTTCGCGCCCTATCTCACAGTTTGCCTTGAGCCACTCCTTGTTTTTCTTTGAGATATTGGCCATTTCGTCAAAACTCACTGCACGCTTGGAATATATCCAGTCGGCCAGCTGCTTACCCACAAATTTAGGCATTCCGCCACTCTGAGCCAATCGCTGGAGCTCTTCCAGATTAAGTCCTATCAGACGTCGTTTTTCTGATACCTCCATAAATAGTTGTCTGCATTAAAATGAGGATTATCGGCATTGTACTTTACCGACAACCCTCATTGTCATTTCTTTATTCCGGAAGCCGAAGTATCAGTCGCCGGCTTCAAACTTATAGGCGTTGCTCTTAAACTTACGTGCACCTTTGAGCATATTTAGCATATCGGGACTGATGAACTGAATATATTGCTGGTCGTAAGTTTTGGGATCATACTTGGTGCCTTCCTTCTTAATGTCAGTAACGCGGAATACATAGACTCCCTGATCGCCCTTGACTACCTTGAAAGTACCTTTCTTGGAACCATGAATCATACCCGATACAGCGGCATCAGCTACATCCGCGCTGCGGCCGAAACGAAGTTTCTCTACTGTTGCGGGTTCCACGCCCATGGCTTTGGCTACTGTAGCCACATCCTTGCCTGAAGCGGAATACTTCTTCACCAGAGCATCGCCGGCTTTAGCACGACGCACCTTGGCTGTGAGTTCCTCCTTAACTGTGCGATGAGTTACGGGAAGATAATCATCATATACTGCATTGACAGCTGCTACATAGAGCTGGGGGCGCTGCGGATCATTTGATTCATATATCTTAGATACTTCGCCGGCGTCACCATCAATCATAACCCAACGCACTACCTGGCGTGAATCGGGATAATATACCTGTGCACCTTCAGATACCGGCACGGCATCAGATGACTGAGTGAGGTCAATGCGGTTGACGGCATAGCCTGCTTTTCCGGCATTTGCATTAAAGAGTTTAGCTGTATTGTTGGCAGTCACAAACTTCTCAAGCTTTGCGCGGGCATCATCCATAGTCTTAGTGCCGGGCTTGAGGTCGTATGATATTTCTTCATATTCCACCACTTCTACGGGAGCATTCTGCTTAACTAGCTGAGCATAGAGAGCGCCGTCGGCCGAGCTCATAAGCGAGATGAAGCGATTGCCCGCATTAACCAGCGAGTCTACCTGAGCTTCAGAGAGTGCATTAGTGCGTCCTTGTGAAGTCATAAGGGGCACCCACTGGCCGCGCTGGAGCACCACGCTATCTGCGGAGAATGCAGTAGAGAGTGAATCAATAGAGAGACCACCGTTAAGCTTGGCGAGTACCTTTGAGGGCAGGTCTTTGCCGGCCACGCTTACGATATTCACTTGAATAGAATCAATCACTGAAGAGCGCTTTCCCATCTTCACCGCACGGAATCCGCGGATATTTTCGCTCACCATGAAGATACTGTCTTTCGGTGCGCGGAGCAGGAAGTCCTTCATATCACCTTTGGGAAGGTCAGATGCGCGTGACTCCTTGCGCACTACTGCCACGCCTGCTTGCTTAGCCTCTTTGGGTAGAGAGCCGGCACTGTCGCGGAGAGCCGCAAGTGTGGTCTTGGCAAGAGTCTTGGCAGCTTTCTGGTCAGCTTCAGAGGGCGATACATTGACTGCTATAAAGCTGATAGCCTTGGTCTGCTCTTCTATCTCGTAGCGTTTTTTCACTTTGTCATATTCCGCTTTCAGCTCGGCGTCGCTCACCGGATATTCCTTTTCTGAAAGAGCTCCATATGGCTTATAAGCCACTTCCACTGCGGCTTGAGCTACAAAGTCATTATAGAGGGCTTTGCGGTCAAGATCGTTGGCGCGGATAGTACCCTGAAGCAAGCGTGAATAAGTCTGGCGACGTATCAACTGGGCGGTCTCCTTCTCAAGCGCAATCCAATAATTACGGAAAGGTGCTACCTGAGCATCGGTCAGACCGTTGTTCTTAGGATTGAAAATCACCTCGTATGCCTGTGCGGGGCTCTGCACGTTGATACCGTTCTGATTCATTTGCTGAAGCAGTGTCTGAAGGTTCTGATTGATTGGATTCTCAATCATATAGAAGCGAAGCTGATCGCCTGAAGCCTCAATACCAAGATTGTTGATAGCCTCGTCTATAAGCTTCTCGCCCACAAGTTGCTGGATAGCCAACATCGGGAGACGCTGAGTGTCGAAATCCATCTGAGGATTCTGACGGCGCTGCATCTCAAGCTGATTATTAAGCTCCTCGCGCTTGTTCTGATACTCGTTGATATCAATCTTCTCATTGCCGATCTTGGCCACCGATGTATGGTCGCCGAAGAGATTGCGGCTGTTGGTCAGCGCGTCGCCTACTATGAAGGCCAATAGCGCAACTGCTATGACCACAATCAGTAGGACTGATCTCTTTCTGATTTTCTCTAATGTTGCCATTTATTTTATAGCTGTAAATTAATTTTTCTCCGATTTGCACTAATGCTTTTACAGCCACCGCGAAAGCTTATCGCGAGGCACAAATGCATTTTAAGCACACAAAGTTAATAATTTTGTTGCAGATGCCAAAAAAAAACTTATTTTTACGCCGAAATTCCTGCTCGCAGGCTCCGTAAGCCGCAGGTTCAGACCAGTCCGAACACCTCTTTCAGCCGATCAACCATATCCGTTTTTTCCCATGTAAACAGCTCTACATCCACAGTCTTATCACCTTCGTAACGCGACTTAAATTCGCGTCTCACCGCTTCAGGCTCTCGCCCGAGATGACCGTATGCTGCAGTGGGTAGATAGATCGGACGCCGGAGATTCAGGCGCTCCTCTATAGCACTCGGACGCATGTCAAATTCTTTCTCCACTATACGCGCTATCTCGCCATCGCTCATCTTCACGTTGGCAGTACCGAAAGTATTGACAAATATACTCACCGGCTCAGCCTTACCGATGGCGTACGCCACCTGCACGAGCACCTCGCGCGCCACTCCTGCGGCCACGAGATTCTTGGCTATGTGGCGACTCGCATACGCTGCCGAGCGATCCACCTTTGAAGGGTCTTTGCCGGAAAAAGCTCCGCCTCCGTGAGCCCCGCGACCTCCGTAAGTATCAACAATAATCTTCCGCCCCGTCAAGCCGGTATCACCGTGAGGACCGCCGATCACAAATTTCCCCGTCGGATTGACAAATACCTTCATATCTTCTCCGAAAAGCACGCGTACATCTTCAGGAAGCTTCGCCATGACGCGAGGTATAAGAATAGTTCTGACATCACGCTCAATGACTTCAAGCATCTTTCTGTCTGCCGCTTCCTGTGCCGCAGGTGTATCTTCTTCGGCCTTTATAAAGTCGTCGTGCTGAGTTGAAACCACAATTGTATCTATTCGCTGCGGACGGCGGTCATCACCATATTCCACTGTCACCTGACTCTTGGAGTCGGGACGAAGATACGACACGAGCTTCCCCTTTCGATAATAAGTCATCTCTCTCCCCTCTCGGCGTATCTCCGCAAGTTCACTCATTAGAAGGTGCGCTATCTCAAGAGTGAGAGGCATATAGTTTGAGGTCTCGTCGACGGCATAGCCGAACATCATACCCTGGTCGCCGGCACCTTGCTCGTCCTTGACTCCTCGATCCACTCCACGGTCTATATCGGAGCTTTGCTCGTGAACCATAGTAATCACTCCGCAGGAATCTCCGTCAAAACGATATGCACCGCGGTTGTAGCCTATCCGCTCTATCACGCGCCGGGCTGTATCCTGGAGGTCTATATAGGTCTTGCTCTTCACTTCTCCGGCTATCACTACCTGACCGGTAGTAACGAGCGTTTCAACAGCCACATGGCTATCAGGATCGTATGCCAGAAATTCATCAAGTATGGCGTCGCTGATCTGGTCAGCCACTTTATCAGGATGCCCTTCCGACACTGATTCCGATGTAAATAAATAACTCATGGTCTATTCTTTTTTTACATTAATAATCTGTAGCGCCGCGAAGAATATGTCGCTCGCCGCCACTTCTAAAAAAAACTTCCGAAGTCACTGACTTCCGCATTACCACCCTTTGAGCCATAAAAAAAGCCTCCGGAGCGGCCATGCATCCGAATGCTTCTGAATATTCCGCACCACAAGTCAGCATAAGCGAAAAAGGGTAACGGTCGTTTTAGCATTTTTTTGAGTGGTTGCAAGCAGCCAAATTTCTCCACTTCCCGGTCATTCCGGAAATTGCGATGCAAAGATAATACAATTATTCTAAAAATACAATACCCTCGTTCGCAATTAATAAATAAGAGGAGTGGAGGACGTAATTACTCTCCCTGATCCGCCCCACTGCGCAATAGAAACTACGGCATAGGAGAATGTACATGGATAGAAAAGATTAAAGGCAGCTGGAAAGAACGAATGTTCTAACCTGCCGCCTTCATCACTAATCAATTCGTTAGATTGTCACAGTGCTGTATAATATCCCTGCATCACTTCTATCAGGCATTTTTACCGTGACAATTTTTGTATTTCTTACCCGAACCGCAAGGACATGGATCATTTCGGCCAACCTTGGGCGCAGCCTTGATAGGCTGAGTCTTTTCCTGCGATCTTCCGGCATTTTGTGCTGCGGCTCTCTGAGCGCTTTCACCGGGGTAAGAATCGTGGGTTGTAGAATAGTTGGCATAAGGATTGCTTGCGTAGGTAGTATTAGATGTGCGGGTCATCTGCTGCGCTTCGCGCTCGCGGCGGCTGCGTTCTTCGGCTTCAGCTGCCTGAGCTGCAGCCTTGGCCTCTTCATAGTCGGGCACATTGAGTTTCCCTCGCATCAGAGAGGCTACAGTTGAGGAATTGAGGTCGGAAAGCATCTGTTTCCAAAGTTCGTAAGCCTCCAGCTTATATATTACGAGAGGATCTTTCTGCTCGTATGATGCATTTTGCACTGATTTACGAAGTTCATCCATCTCGCGAAGCTGCTCCTGCCATGCCTTGTCAATAGATGAAAGTAGTACTGTGCGCTCCCAGGTCTTGGGAAGAGTAGCAGCATTACTGTCGTAAGCCTCTCGCAGATCGAAACGAATATTGAGCACGCGACGACCGTCGGTGACAGGCACGCCTACAGCGCCCTCATAGTTCTTCTCCTCCACAAACTCACGGATATAGGGCATTGCACCGGCAGCCATTTTCTCCTTATTGCGGTTGAAAGCTTCAAGAGCGGCTTCAGCGAGAGATTCAGCTATCTCAGTCTCGTTGAGCTTGGAGAACTGCTCTGCAGTAAAAGGCACCTCTATTGCAAGAGTCTTGAGTACTTCGTTGTTGAAGTCCTCGAAGCTGTCATACTGACCCTGAGCAAGGGCTTCAGCCGTCTCATATATCATGTTGGCGATATCCACACCTACGCGCTCTCCCTTGAGGGCATTCTGGCGCTTACCGTATACGCCTTTACGCTGTGCATTCATCACGTCATCGTATTCTACAAGGCGCTTGCGGATACCGAAGTTATTTTCTTCCACGCGCTTCTGAGCATTCTCAATAGAGCGGTCTACCATCTTGCTTTCTATCATATCGCCCTCCTTGAATCCGAGGCGGTCAAGGGTC